>JAKQBU010000061.1 GCA_029573975.1 Planctomycetota bacterium | reverse complement strand
GTTTTCATTAATATAAAATTATCGTTGCCAAAACGAATTGCCCCTCTTTCAATCAGCTTTTCTGCATCAAGTCGAACTGTCATAATCTACAATTCCTTACTTATACATGTTCGCAACTTTGCTATTTTTCTTTGTAAGTCGGGTAAGGGTTTGAAACTTGAAGCACCTTACCAGCACGGCCAAGAAAGCCGCGGCACAATTTTTAATCTTGTTCTATGAAACCAGCTTGATGGCGAGGAAGCCGCCGATCAGGAGGACCATAAAGGCCAGGCAGAGCCAGTTGAAATATTTGTCGATGAAGGGCTTGATAGTCGGGCCGAAGCGCCAGAAGAGGCCGGCGACCAGGAAAAACCGGGCCGAGCGGCTGACGGTGGAGGCGATCACAAAGCCCAAAAAACTGATCCGGGCTACACCGGCGGAAATGGTGCAGACCTTGTACGGCAGCGGTGTAAAACCGCATAAAAAAACAATCCAAAAATTGTGTTTATCATACCAATTCTGGAATTTTTCAAAATTAGCCTCGGTCAGACCGGCCCAGCTAAAGTGAACAATAACCCAATTGCCGATCAAATCCCACAAAAACACCCCGATCAGATAGCCCAGAATACCCCCGACTACACTCGCAACTGAACAGTTCAGGGCGAATTTCCACCATTTTTTGCGGTTGCCCAGGGTCAGGGGGGCCAGCAGGACATCGGGCGGGACGGGGAAAAAGGAGGACTCGGCGAAGGATAACAGGAACAAAGCCCAGCCGCTATAGGGGGTTAAAGCCCAGTGCAACACCCAGTTATATAACCGCCGGTGCAAGTGCCATTTACCAACGGGAACGGGGTGCTGGGCGGGTACGACCGGCTGCTCTGTCATGCCATTTTCCTCTCATTTTTGGTCTTTTTAATCAAAAATACCTGTAAAACTATACGAATTACACACTTGACATAGTTTTTTAAAGGATTAGAATACGCAGATAAGGACACTTTGTCAAGAGGATCAAATAAGCCGATTCAGGCGAGCAAAAGGCGATTTTGTGAAACAACTCATCATAGACAGATGGCGGTTAGGAGTTTGCACCTGATTGAGGAGCAAGACATGGTAAGGCCGGGACGGGAGAGGTGCGCATCGTCGCGCGGCAGAGGGAGGGTGTCTCTGCGGCCGCCGGCCAAAATCAATATCAGCCTGGTGGTATTCCAGCGCCGGGAAGACGGGTATCACGAATTGCATACGGTGATGGGAATGATCGATCTATGCGACCGGCTGGAGATCGAAGGGAGCGAGACGCCGGGGATTCATCTGGAATGCGGGGGGATTGCCAGTCCCGGCGGACCGGAAAACCTGGTCTATTGGGCAGCGGAGATGCTGGCCCATGAGCACCATATCGAACCGGCGCTGAAAATCAGGCTGAATAAGGAGATCCCGGTGGGGGCCGGCCTGGGCGGGGCCAGCAGTGATGCCGCTTCCTGCCTGATCGGTTTGAACCGGTTCTGGAAGCTGGACCTGTCCACGGAAGAGCTGTCCCGGTATGCCGCCCGGCTGGGTTCGGATGTCGCCTTTTTTCTCTATGGCCCGGTTGCCCTGTGCACCGGCCGAGGGGAAATCGTGCAGCCCCTGCCTTATCGCTGTCACCGCGAGTTGCTGCTGATTATCCCGAATATCCATGTTTCCACCGCCTATGTATATAAAAATCATAGTTATCAGGAACGCAGCGAAACAGAACGGATGGATCGGGTCCGGCATTATTTGCGGGACGGAAATCTGGACGGGCTGCTGCAGGAAGGCATCAACAGCCTGACACCCACCTGTTTGAAGCTGTTTGAGCCGCTGGCGATTTTGCGGAACCGTCTGGAAGAGCTGGGAATCGGCCCGGTGTATATGTCCGGGAGCGGCTCGTGCCTGTTTGCCAGTTCCGACAGCAAAGAACAATCAGCCCAATGGGCTGCTACCATAGAAGCGCATAAACTAGCAGACGTACGAATGGTACAATTTCTCAACCATGCAGAACCTTTCCTGGAGGTACACCATGCAGATATCTGAAATCCGAGTCAAACTGGTAACCAATCCGAGCGATCGGCTGAAGGCCTTTTGCACCATCACCTTCGAGAATTCCTTTGTGGTGCGCGACCTGAAGATTATTGAAGGGGCCGGGGGGTATTTTGTGGCGATGCCGTCGCGCAAGCTGACGGACCATTGCCCGTCCTGCGGGGCGAAGAATCATCTGCGCGCCCGCTTCTGCAACGAATGCGGGGCGCGGCTGAATGAAAATCGCGCCATGAAAGGGGACCGGAGCCGGACGAAACTGCACGCCGATATTGCCCATCCGGTGAACGCGCAAAGCCGGGAATATGTCCAGAACCGGATCATCGAGGCCTTTAAACAGGAAGTGGAACGCTCTAAACAGCCGGGATATAAGCCGACTTCGCTGGGGGATGAAGATTATGATTATGACCCGGACCTGCACCATGAGGATCCCATAGGCAAGCCCGCTCCCACACCCTCGGAACCGGCCCAGCCGTCCCAACCGGCACCGCCGGTCCCGGATACCAAACCCAAAAGCAGTTTCAGCGAAGGGGTGCTGTAGAAATACCAAAAATTTTAATATTCTGCCGTTGATAAAGATAAGATGATAAGTTTATCTGGTTTGCTTTTCCTGCAGATGTTTTCCCAGCCGTACCAGTTGGGCATGGGTATCCTGGGGGATGTGGCCGTTGCCGATGAATGATGCGGAGGAGGTATCCACCCCGGCCGGACCGGATGCACCTCCGATGGGCACATTGATGGTGATGCCCCCCCCCACCGCCTTGATAGCACGGACAAACCGGAACAGTTCCGCATCCGTGTAATGGCAGTACTGATTGGGCACCGCCGGATTAAAACTCAAATCGATCGGCAGCAGGCAATGCCACTGTACATTACCGATGAACTGCGCATCCGGCAGATAGAACTTTGGTTCCTGCCCCAGCTTCCGCAATTTGCTTTGGGCATCAATGATGATCCCCTCCCCCGGCGGCCAGAGAAAATCGGTTCGGATCCGGCTGTCTTCCAGCAGGTGGATTTCACCCGCGTGATAGTCCTCAATCGGGCAGAGCGGCATGATCTGGCCGTTAGACGCGCAAAACTCCGCCCCGCTGAAGGCGACCACCGCCTCGGGATTGCCCGCCCGGCAGGCATCCATTTCCTTTTGCCAGAGGGCCTTGTCCTGGGGACCACAGCTATCGAACCACCAGCCATCCAGCAGGCGGCCCAATCCGGCGGCATACTCCCGGATGAAGGCGTTGTGCCGGTCGATGAAGCCCTCGCCGCCCAGCCCCAGCAGCCGTTTCATCGTCGGATCGGAACCGGCATAGGGACCGGGCAGGTAGATAATCAGTTTCTTGCCCCGCCCGTGCAGCCGCTGGCCGATCTCCCGCACCAGATCCCGTTCGGGCGAGTATCCCTTTTCCAGCCGGTCGATGGCGTCGCAACGGCTGGACAGATACCCGGTCCCCTGCGCCAGGGTAAAGATCAGCCAGTCGGCCCCGGTTTCCTCGATCTGGCGGAGGTAGAAGTCCAGGTCAAACTGGTTCACGATCCGGTTCAGATCGGCGGTTTTTTCGACCGGGGTACTGCCTTGCGGATTTACCAGATAATGGGTCATAATCCCGAAGGTCCCCTTCGCCATCCAGACCGCTCGGTTCGGCTGGCCGTCCGGCCGCACCGCCGCAATCTTAGCATCCGCCCATACCGTACTGCCGGCCGCCAAAATCAACACCCACACCGCTAGGGATTGCCTTACTCTTTTCATAAAAAAAACTCTCGTAAGAATAGTTTTCACTCTTTGCACTCGGCCAGACTCACCTATCCGAGGGAAACCGTTGCCTGAGCTTATTCGATTTGGGTTTGCAGGGCAAATGGTATCTCTGATAAAAGGATCTTCAGAGTAAAAATGAAATATATGGAAGGTTGATTTTGATAATTTGCAAAATCGCCAACTTCTGGTATAATAAGGTTTTAACGATGCGGGAAAAAGGTTTTGACCCAGCATTAGCGTTTTAAGTAATTGAAAATAATGGAGTTATAAATGGTACAAGAACTGCAAGGTTCCCTCCAGGTAGGTAGTGAGCGATATGGAATTGTCGTCAGCCGGTTTAATGAATTTATCACGTCCAAGCTGTTAAGCGGGGCGATGGACTGCCTGAAACGGCACGGGGCCAAAGAGGAGCAGCTCACGGTCCTGTGGGTGCCCGGCTCGTTTGAGGTGCCGGTAGCGGCCCAGCGGCTGGCCCGCAGCGGTAAATTCGCGGCAGTCATCTGTCTGGCGGCGGTCATCCGGGGCCAGACCTCCCATTACGATCAGGTCTGCCAGCAGATCACCCGCGGCGTCGGGGAAGTGGGGCTGACCAGCGGCGTACCGACCCTGTTCGGCGTGATTACCTCCGATACCCTGGAGGAAGCGATCGACCGGGCCGGGGCCAAAGGCGGCAATATGGGTTTCAATGCGGCGGCGGGTGCTATTGAGATGGTACAGGTGCTGAAACAATTCGATAACTGCAAATAACATATGAGCAAGGTCAATCCCCACAAGTATTCCGCCGCCGAGACCAACCAGCCCCCTACCAAAGATTATCGCACCCTGGCCCGTCAACTGACGGTACAGTTTCTCCATCAGTTGGCCGTGCAGGGGCAGGATATTCTGGTGCAGTTGGACCGGTTTCTCTACGAAAATACCGACCAGGAAGATGCCAAGGACCTGGCTCGCAAATGGACCCGGGGAACCTGGACACAGCGCCAGCAGATCGATGCCTGCATTCGGAAGAACTACAGCAACTGGGACCTGGCCCGCATCAATCTGGTGGATCAGAACAATCTGCGGCTGGCGATCTACCAACTGCTGTATTGTCCGGATATCCCCCCCAAAGTCGTCATCAACGAGGCGGTGGAACTAGCCAAGCTGTTCGGTACGGAACAATCACCGGGCTTCATCAACGGCGTGCTGGAGTCGGTACGGCGGGATATCACCGCTAAAAACGACCCGAACCCGACCATGAACCCGACCACGAACCCAACCACGAACCCGAACCCGACGAATAACGGATAAAGGACAAATAGATAGCGATGGCATTTTTTGCAAAGGCACTGGAAAAATTCAAGAGCGGCCTGGAGCGCAGCCGCAAAAAAATCAATGAATCTCTGAAGACCATTTTGACTCTGGGGCGGAAAATCGACGAAAAGCTGCTGGAGGAGTTGGAAGAACAGCTCATCAGCGACGATATCGGGGTGGAAGCGACGATGCATATTATGGACGATTTACGGAATGCCTGGAAGCAGCGGAAAATCAATTCCGCCGAGGAAGTCATCCCGTTTTTGAAGCAGGAGCTGGTCAATTACTGGCCGGAGCAGGACCGCTCGCTGAAGATTGCCGCCTGCCCCCCCACCGTCATCCTGGTAACGGGTGTTAACGGCAGCGGCAAGACGACCAGCGTGGCCAAGCTGGCCCGGCTGCTCTCCAGCGAGGGGAAAAAGGTGGTGCTGGGCGCCTGCGATACGTTCCGGGCGGCGGCGGTGGAACAGTTGACCATCTGGAGCGAACGGACCGGGGTTCAGATCGTCAAACACCAGCAGGGCAGCGACCCGGCGGCGGTGGCGTATGACGCCTGCGAGGCGGCCCTGAGCCGCCATGCCGATTACCTGGTGATCGATACCGCCGGGCGGCTCCACACCCAGCAGAATCTGATGCGTGAACTGACGAAGATCCGGGATGTGGTGGCCCGCAAGATCCCGGGCGCTCCCCACGAAGTCCTGCAGGTGCTGGACGCCACCACCGGGCAGAATGCCATCAATCAGGCGAAAATATTTTCGGAAGCGGTTCAGGTGACCGGCATCCTGCTGGCCAAGCTGGATGGTACTGCCAAAGGCGGCATCGTGATCGCGATTCGCAACCAGATTCATCTACCGGTCAAGTTTGTCGGCCTGGGTGAAAAACCGGAAGACCTCGAACCGTTCGATCCGGAAACGTTTGTGGAAGCTCTGTTCAGTTAGGGACGATTATGCCGATTTATCAATATAAATCCATACATGACTGCTGCGAATATTGCCGCGGCGGCTTTGAGATCATGCAGTCCATGCAGGCCAAGCCGCT
>JAKQBU010000054.1 GCA_029573975.1 Planctomycetota bacterium | reverse complement strand
CGGGGGAGCGGCGGCCCGCTATGCCGACGGGCTGCTGGGGGGGAAACCGGGGGCGAAGGTGTGCGTGCTGGCGGGGACCGGGAATAATGGGGGCATGGGTTTGTGGCGGCGCGGCATTTGTATAATGGGGGGTATCGGGTGGAGGTGCTGGTGCTGGGCGAGCGGGAGCGGATCCAGGGGGATGCGTTGAGCAATCTGCGGATCATCGAGAGTATGGGGCTGGCGGTGTATTATCCGGCGGGAGAGCCGGCGGCGGTCGGGCGGGAGATGGAGGCCAGGGCGGGGGATTGTGATTTGCTGGTGGATGGGTTGCTGGGGACGGGGGCGGCGGGGCCGGCGCGGGAGCCGATCCGGACGGCGATTGGGACGATCAATCGGCTGGGGCGGGTGGTGTTGGCGTTGGATATACCGTCGGGGCTGGATTGCGATACGGGGGAGCCGCTGGGGGAAGCGGTGCGGGCGGGCCATACGGTGACGTTTGCGGCGATGAAGAAGGGATTTGAAAATCCGATGGCCAGAGAATATACGGGAAAAGTTACGGTGGCGTCCATTGGGATTAAAACCGAATTGTTATTGGCGTGAAAGAGGATTGAAAGTACTGGGAGTAAAACCCATGGCGCTGGTGCGGGTGGTTGACGAGAGAGAACGGGTATCTCTCTGGTTTGTCGTGGGTTTGCCGCTGAGGGTTTGGGTACCTAGGAGATTATTCTGGGATGCGGCCAGTCCCTGGCGCGGGAAAATATTTTGATTGGCGAGGCCGTTCTTGGAATCGGCCAGGGTTTTTTGCTTCAGGCCGCCGCGGGCCTTGGTGCCGGCAAGGGCATTCGAGCCGGTCAGGTTTAGCGCGGAAGCGGAGGTGCCGAGACTGCGGGGCTGAACCAGAAACTGGGTTGAGCGATTGTATTGAGTGTAAAGCGGGCGGATGGGCTGCGGCTGAGTTTGCAGGGCCAGGCTGCGGCCGACGGGGGCCACCCGATTGAAGCTGGAGATTTTCGATGAATTGGTTAAGGCGTTGGTGGTTGGCATATAATTGGTTGGAGTTGATGTGCCGGCCGAGGCTAAGCCGGTTTGGGTAACGGTGGGCATACCGGGGATCCGGGCGGAACGGGAAACGGCCAGGGGATTGTTGGTTCCGCGGACGGTGCTGGTGATATCTTCATTGCCGGTGGAATATTGGGTGAAGCTGCCGAGCGTAGAAGAACCTCTGGATTCACTGCCCTGAAAATACTTCAGCCCCCGCACGGTAGTATTGCCATAAACCGGGCTGGTACGCTGAGCATAGGCAGCCTCATGCAAACCGCTGAGTATCAGGGTGATAAGAGTGATAAAAACTATTTGGTATTTTTTGTACATAACTGCTTCGTTTCTTTTACAGATGCCGATTTTATTGATTATAACGATCGTAACGCCTCTGGCGTTTAGCACCTCATAGCTATCATTCCAATCTCTTATATTATAATACTTTATTCAACTTCCGGCAAATACCTTTGTCTGGGATTTCCTGGGCCTGTTTCATGCCGGTCTTTGGTAACTAAAGGTATTATAAGGTTTTACCATACCTATTATCGTTCCGAAAGAGGGTTTTGGCGTGATATTTTTTCAGGTTTTCTGCAAATTTTGCGAATTTGGTCTTGCTTTTTTGATGGAGGTCTGATAATATAATTTATCTAGTAGGCCCGATGGCAAGGATGCTATTCTTTCCTGTCTCATATCGGGTCTTTATTTTTGCGATTCTGCTGGAAGTGCCGTTCGGCATGAAAATTGTGAGAGAGAGAAAAAAAAAGTAAAATAAAAACCGGCGTTGCGGCAGGCGAGAAAGAATGCCATCGCTGGTAACGGAGGTTTCGCATGGAGATGGATATCAGTGTACAGGCTTTTGAATGGTTGCTGATAGAATGGGGAGAAACGGAGAAGGCCCCAGCCGATCCAGGTTTTGGTTTGGAGAGCGGGAAATCCTCTCGTGTGGTGAACAAATCAACACCGGTACTGGAAGCGGCGGGAGCTTCCGGTATCCAGGAAGGTTAAACCGTCCGGATCCCAACCGGCAGATTCCCGGCTGGAAAGGAACGGGTGAAGGAAGGGAGGTTATATTCCGTATTCGTGCCAGCGGGTATCAACCAGGTTTTTGATGGGGCCGGGCATTTGCAGGGCCGGGGGCCAGGGGCGGAGGATGCCTTCGCCGGGGATCTTGCGGGTGGCATCGATGCCCATTTTGGAGCCGGCGCAGAGATGGGGAGCGGCGTGGTCGAGGGCGTCCACGGGGCCATCGATCAGGCAGCAGTCGCGGCGGGGATCGACGTTGGCGCCGACCTGAAACAGGACTTCCTCGACGTTTTGAACGTTGACATTTTCATCGACGACGATAATGAATTTGGAGAACATGAGCTGGCCCAGGCCCCAGAGGGCGTGCATGACCTTGCGGGCATGAAAGGGGTATTCTTTTTTGATGCGGACCAGGCAGAAATTGTGAAAGACGCCGAAGGCGGGCAGGTGGTAGTCGAGTATTTCAGGCAGGAACATCCGGACGGCGGGCAGGAAGATGCGTTCGGTGGCCAGGCCCATGTAATAATCTTCCATGGGAGGGACACCGACGATGGTGGCCGGATAGATGGCGCCGCGCCGCAGAGTAATGGCGGTAACCTGGAAGCGGGGGTACTTTTCGGGCATGCTGTAATAGCCGGTATGGTCGCCGAAGGGGCCTTCCACCACCAAATCGGCCGGATCGGCCCAACCTTCGATGACGATCTCGGCTTCGGCGGGCACTTCCATGTCGATGGTGAGGCATTTGACTAGTTCGACCGGTTTTTGCCGCAGGAAGCCGGCGAACAGGATTTCATCCATGCCGGGCGGCAGGGGGGCGGAGGCGGCATAACTTAAGGCCGGGTCGCCGCCCAGGACCAGGGCGATGGGCATTTTCTGCTGTTGTTTTTCGTAGCCGCGGCAGTGGGCAGCGCCATCGTGGTGAACCTGCCAGTGCATGGCGCAGGTCTGGGCGGTGAGTTTCTGGACGCGGTACATGCCGACGTTCCGCTGATCCGTTACGATGTCTTTGGTATAGACACCGGCGAAGGTGAAATACCGGCCGCCGTCCAGGGGCCAGCATTTAAGGATGGGCAGAATATCCAGGCTGGCCTGCTCGCCCCGGAGGA
>JAKQBU010000636.1 GCA_029573975.1 Planctomycetota bacterium | reverse complement strand
GGGGCACCGACATCGCCGTCCAGGTCACACTCAATAATGACGTGGAACGGGATTTCGATTTGCTGGACCGCCTCGCTGCCCCCGGTTTGCGCCTGATCGTCCGCTTCCTCAACGACGGCACCGGCGATATCCAGTCCCGCTGCGATCTGGTAAACCGCCGTCTGCAAAATCTATGGCTAACCCTGCCCGGAGAACTCCTCGTGAATACCCTATCGGAAATCAGCAGCCCAAACGATAAAACCAGCCGCTTCCCGCTCTTTGCCATCACCATGGTTATCTCCGTGGGCGGCTTTCTGTTCGGCTACGACCTGGTCATTATTTCCGGAACGATTCTGTACCTGGAAGACTACTTCCAGCTTTCACCGTTCTACTTCGGCCTGGTCGGCGGCAGTGCCAGCCTGGGCTGCATCGCCGGTCCCCTGGCCGGCATGTGGCTGGCCGATGCCATCGGCCGCAAAAAGACCCTGCTGTTCGCCGGCGTTTGCTTCGCCCTCTCTGCCATCGGCACCGCCGTCGCCGTGAACCTGGCCCCTTTTATCTTCTGGCGCTGGCTGGGCGGCGTCGGCGTCGGCCTCTCCTCCGGCGTTTCCCCCATGTACATCGCCGAACTGGCCCCCGCCCGGCTGCGCGGCCGGCTGGTCACGGTCAACCAGCTCCTCAACGTCATCGGCATCAACCTGGCCGTGGTGGTCGCCTATTTTCTCTCCTTCGGCGATCATTGGCGGCTGATGTTCGCCTCCGAAATCATCCCCATCGCCATCCTGATGATCGGCCTGCTCTTTGTCCCCGACAGCCCCCGCTGGCTGGCCGCCAAAGGAAAAAGGGAAAAAGCCCTTGCCATCCTCGCCGGCATCAACGGCCGCCGCCAGGCAGAAACCGAAATGCGGGAAATCGACGACGAACTCACCCGCGAATCCGGCCATTTCCGCGAATTGCTCCAGCCCGGCGTCCGCTTCGCCCTCTTCCTCGGCGTCCTCCTGATGATCTTCCAGCAGATCAACGGCGTAGGTGTCGTCATGCTCTACGCCCCCACCCTCTTAATCAAGGCCGGCATCGGCAGCCCCACCAACGCCCTCCTGAATTCCCTGTGCATCTATGTCCTCATTCTCCTGTGCACCATCCTCTCGCTGTGGCTGGTCAACTGGTTCGGCCGCAAACCGATTCTCATCGTCGGCGTAACCTTCATGGGCCTCGGCCATATCCTCCTCCGCTTCGCCTTCGTCCAAAACTGGCCGCCCCGCTGGATTCTCGCCCCCATCTTATTGTGCGCCGGCGCCTTCACCTTGAGCATCGCCCCCCTGGGCTGGGTCATCGTCGCGGAAATATTCCCCAACCGCATCCGCGGCAAAGCCATGTCCGTCGTATGCTTTTTCCTCTTCTGCTCCAGCTATGTCTGTGTCCAGCTTTTCCCCATGATTATCGACTACTTCAACCGCCATTTCGGCAATCCCGGCAACGCCTATCTGATCTTCTCCGCCATCTGCTTCACCTGCGTGCTCTTCTGCTGGCGAATGATCCCGGAAACCAAAGATTTATCCCTGGAACAAATCGGAAAATTCTGGTTAGATAGGGATCATAAAAACCACCGCCATGAGTAAAAACGAAAACATCACCCTCGCTCTCGACTGCGGCTCGACCAACCTCAAGGCCGCTCTTTTCGACGCCCGCCTCCAGGCCATCGCCCGCGGCTCCGTCCCCGTAACCTACTCCGCCGCCGATGGCGTCATCGCCGAACTGGACCCCGCCCAGCTTTGGCAAAGCACCGTTGACCTCATTCGGCAGACCTGCCGTGACGCGGCCATCGCATCACCCCAAATCGACACCCTCGCCCTCACCAGCCAGGCCCAAACCTTCGCCCTCCTCGACCCAAGCGGCTCCCCCCTCATCCCCTTCATCAGTTGGCTGGACACCCGCGCTGAGGCCGAAGCCGCCTTCCTGAAGGAAAAACTCGGCCCCGATTTCCACCGCCATTCCAGCTTTGCGTATCCCCTGGCCGGCCTCCAGCTATCCAACCTCCTCTGGCTCCACCGCCACGCCCCCCAAAAGCTGGCCCAGGCCGCCTGCATCATCCCCCTGCCCTCCTGGCTCACCCTGCAACTGGCCGGCGTCGCCGCCATCGACACCAACCTCGCCGCCATGAGCGGATTATATAGTATGCTCCTACGCGACTGGTGGCCCCCGGCCCTGGAACTCTGCGGCGTAACAGCCCAGCAGATGCCTGCCCTGGCAGCTATGGGCACCGCCATCCCCGCCAGCAAAACGTCACGCGATTTACCCCTTTCCCCCCATCTGAAAATTGTCTTTGCCGGCAACGACCATACCGCCGGCGCCTATGCCAACCACTGCCGCCAGGGTACCGTCATTGCCACCCTCGGCACCGCCCTGGTGGCCTATCGCTTTGCCGGCAGCCGCCCCGGCCCCTTCCATCCCCAGGGTGCCTGGGGCTTTTACCCCTTCGGCGGCTTCTACGAACTGGCCAGCCGCGCCTACGGCTGCATTGCCCTGGACTGGGCCTGCGATTGCCTCTTCCCCGGCAGCGAAATATCTTCGTTCCTGACCTACGCCCAGGCCGCCGCCTCCTCTGCCGCTAAACGGCAGACGGATCCCGCCTTCTTCTTCCCCTCCCGCTTCCGCGGCGATACCGCCTGGACCGGCACCCCCGACCGGGACAGCCGCGCCCTGGCGGTCCTGGAAGGCATCGGCTTCGCCCTCAAACAAATGATTGATGAAGAACTGCAGGATGGCCAGACCCCCGCTTCCGTCTGCGTCATCGGCGGCGGCAGCCAAAGCGACTTCTGGCTGCAAATTTTAGCCGATATTTTCCACTGCCCCGTCCGCCGCGGCCGCGGCGACTCCCTGGCCGGCGCCGCCGCTATCGCCCACCCCTCCGCCTCTGCCCCCAGCCAGTCCCCCGACCACCTACCCGACCCGTCACCCGATTCGTCACCCAGCCAAACCTTCCAGCCGATCCCCGCCAACTCCCTCCGTCTCCGCCGCCTCTACGACTCCTGGCGCAAAAACCTCTAATCTCACTTACGGTGCAAAAACACATCCGCGAATAAATTGTTGTCATGTATAGTGTTATTGCTCAGATTTTCGTCCGTCATTTGCCTATTTTTTCATCTATCAGAAGGAAGACATTTTACATTTTGCCATAGAAATGTCTTTTTCAAATTGGATTTGGCGTCTG
>JAKQBU010000005.1 GCA_029573975.1 Planctomycetota bacterium | reverse complement strand
GAGTCTAGCCCCCGGAAAAACGGTTTTCCTAATCTCCGCATCGATACTCGGATTGTTTTTTTTGCTCTGGTTTTTTTATACCTCCCGCCCGGATCAATGGCTTTGTCACTGTGCCATCGGTATGTTGGTGGCCGGTGATCTGGGGAATTTGTATGACCGGATCTTTAACGATGGCAAAGTCGTCGATTTCATCGAGGTCAACCTCCATTTCCGCCCCGCCAATCCCTGGCCCATTTTCAATATTGCCGACATGCTCCTCTGCCTGGGGGTAGGCATTTTGCTGATTTCGGTTTTCACCGCGCAAAAAGCAGACCACCAGATAACCCAATAATGGCCGCGGTCCTAAACCGCTCTCATCCCTTTTTACCATCGCATGTTTTCAGAACAAAAATATACTGGACAGCGATACCCGGAGGTCTTGAGGAAAAGGCATCCGGCAGGGGGGCAAGGTATGGAAAATGTCAGAGAATGGGTCTATAATAAAACGCTTGAATAAACGGCCTTGATGATAGGATTAGTCCCTGTTACGGCAGTTTGGAATTGTAAATCCCGGAAAGGATGTTGCGTGTTTAGATCTAAAACGGTTTCGGGCCTGTTTCTGGTGGGGTATCTTCTGGGTGCGGCCCCGCTCCTGCCGGCGGCGGATCGCCCGCAATGGGGCCAGCGCCATACCCGGAATATGGTATCGGAGGAAACGAATCTGCCGGCCTCCTTTGATCCCGCTGCCGCAAAAAATATCAAATGGGTGATCCCCTTAGGCTCCAGCACCTATTCCACCCCGGTAATCGCCGGCGGCAAGGTCTTTATCGGCACCAACAACGATCATCCGCGGGATCCCCGGCACAAAGGCGACCGGGGCGTCCTCCTCTGCCTCAACGAAACGGACGGCAGCCTCGCCTGGCAACTGCTGGTTCCCAAGCTGGAAGGTGATGTTTATCTGGACTGGCCCAAAGCGGGAATCTGTTCCCCGCCCACCGTGGAGGGGGATCGCGTCTATGTGGTCACCAACCGGGCGGAGGTCCTGTGTCTGGATATGCACGGCCTGCACAACGGCAATGACGGGCCGTATCAGGACGAGGCCCGGCACATGACCCCGGTGAAATCCGAACCGCTGGAGTTGACAGAGCTGGATGCCGATATCCTCTGGGTATTCGATATGCGTTCCGGCGCGGGCATGTATCCCCATGACTCCGCCCACAGCTCCATTCTGCTGGACGGTGATTTCCTGTATCTCAATACCGGCAACGGCGTCGATAATACCCATCGCTGCATTCGCGCCCCCGACGCCCCTAGCCTGATCGTTCTGGACAAAAACACCGGCCGCCTGCTGGCCCGCGATAACGAACGGATTGGCCCCCGCATCTATCACGCCGCATGGTCCTCGCCGGCACTGGGAGAAGTCCAGGGCTGCAAAATGGTATTTTTCGGCGGCGCTGACGGTGTCTGTTATGCCTTTGCTGCACTCGATAATACCTCCCAGCCGGATCAGGTCCAAAATCTGCAGCGGCTCTGGCGTTTCGATTGTGATCCGAACGCTCCCAAAGAAAACGTCCACCAATATCTCGACAATCGCCGCGAAAGCCCCAGCACCATCAGTGCCATGCCGGTTTTCCACCAGGGCCGCGTATATGTAGTTGCCGGCGGTGACATCTGGTGGGGCAAGCCTCAGTCCTGGCTGAAATGTATCGATGCCGCCCCAACCGCAGACATCACCCAAACCGCGGCCATATGGTCCTATGAAATTCCCCATCACTGCTGTTCCACCCCGGCCATCTATGAGAATATGGTTTTTATCGCCGACTGTGACGGTGTGGTTCACTGTATCGACGCCCTCACCGGCCAGCCGTTATGGACCCATAAAACCAGCGGTGAAATCTGGGCCTCGCCCCTGGTCGCCGACGGCAAGCTCTATATCGGCAACCGCCGCCGGGATTTATGTATCTTCGCTGCCGAGCGCGAAAAAAAAATACTCTTCTCCCTCGAACTGGACGGCGAAATTACCAGCACACCAGTTGCGGCCAACGGCGTCCTTTACCTGGCCACCGCCGAAAAGCTGTATGCCCTATGCAATTCTGCAAAATCGCCTTGAGAAGGGATTGCACTGAGGTCTTTGAAAA
>JAKQBU010000628.1 GCA_029573975.1 Planctomycetota bacterium | reverse complement strand
GGAGCGGTTTGGCCGGCCGCTGAATGCCCAGCAGCCGTATGGCAGCGGGATCCATCTGAAGCTGCCGTGGCCGATGGATGTGGTGCGGTCGTTTCCGGTGGAGCAGTTGCAGATTATCGAGGTGGGTTTTGAGCGGTTTACAGAACCGGAGAATCAGAATAAGCCGGTGCTGTGGACGGAGATACACTGGAAAGAGGAGTATCCGTTTATGGTAGCGATATCGGATGCTGAGCAGAAGATGCTGCAGGAGAAACAGAAACAGCAGCAGGCTGCCGAGGAAGAGAAGGAAGACAATAGCCAGGCGGCCGTGGTGCGGAATGATTTTGATCTGCTGGTGGTGGCTCTGGTGGTGCATTATAAGATAGCGGATGTGGCGAAATACGGGTATGGGCAGACGTATGGGTATCTGGATCCGCGGACCTGTCTGGAATCGATTTGCGACCGGGAGGTGGTGCATTATGCGGCTCGGGAAGATATTGAAACCCTGATGGGACCGGGGCGGGCGGAAACGGCCGAGGCGTTAAAACAAGCGATTCAGGCGGCGGCGGACCGGCGCGATTTGGGGGTGGAGATTCTATTTACAGGACTGGAGTCGGTGCATCCGCCGGTGAAGGTGGCCGAATCGTTTGAGAAGGTGATCTCGGCGATCCAGGAGAAACAGGCGAAGGTTTTAAAGGCGCAGGGGGAGGCGCGGGAGCGTCTGGCGCTGGCGCGGGGCGCCAGTTCGGTGCGGATTTCGGGGGCGGAGGCGTATGCGGTGCAGCGGTCGCAGGTGACGCGGGCGATGAGCGAGCGGTTTGCCCAGCAGGTGGAGGCGTATGAGAAGGGCGGCGAGGTGTATTTGTGGCGGGAGTATTTGTCGGTGTTGGACCAGTATCTGCCGGTGATCCGGAAATATGTGGTCGCGTCGTCCCGGGTGGACAGTTGGGTGTATGAAGTGGATTTGAAAGAGAAACTGGAACCGGATTTGTTTGAAGGACTGGGTGTTCCGGATAAATTAAAGGAGCCAACGAAGTGAAGAAGCATATTGGGATCGTGATCATTGGTCTGGCCATACTTTTTATTCTGGTGTTGAGTTCGCTGACCTATACGGTGCGCTGGAAGGAAAAGGCGCTGGTGCTGAATTTTGGGAAGATCAGCCGGGTGGAAGAGGAGCCGGGCCTGAAATGGTGCCTGCCGTGGCAGAATGTGATGAAGTTTGACGGCCGGTTGCGGAATTATCAGACGGTGGCCAACCAGGTTCAGACCCGAGACAAGCAGACGGTGATTGTGACGGTGTATGTGAACTGGCGGATCGATGATGCCAGCCGGTTTTATGAGCGGTTCCGGCAGGGCAATACCAGCACCAGCGACGATGTGGTGGTGAAGGCGAACGATTTTCTGAAGAGCTGGGTGACGGAGTCCACCAATGTGTTTGCGGAGTATGATCTGGGACAACTGGTAACTCTGGATCAGGACGCGTTCAAGCTGGCGTCGGTGGAAAAAGGGGACGACGGGAAGGGCGGGATGCTCAAGCGGATCCGGGATAAGGCCAATGCGGGGGAGGGGTACGGAATGGAGATTGTGGATCTGGGAATCCGGCAGTTGGGGGTACCGGGACCGGTGACGGAGTCGGTATTTAACCGGATGAAGGAAGAACGGGAGGCGGTGGTGCGGACGCTGCAGGCGGACGGCCAGAGCCAGGCGGACAGTATCATAGGCCAGGCGAAGGGGCAGGCGACGCGGATCAAGGCGGAAGCGGAAGCGAAGGCCCGGGCGATCGAGGGGCAGGGGGATGCGGAAGCGGCCCAGTATTATGCGGCGTTTCTGGAGAATCCGGCGCTGGCGAATTTTCTGCGGCGGCTGGAGACGCTGCGGAAGACGCTGAGCGAGCGGACGACGCTGGTGCTGGACAGCGGGACGCCGCCGTACAACCTGCTGACCGAAGGGCCGGATCTGCCGGTTCAGAAGCAAGCGGCGGAGCCGGCGGCGAAGTAGTCGGTTTGGGTGCGAAACAGGAATAACAAAACGTTTGGTGGAAACGCGATGAGTGATACTGAGAAAGAGATACGGAATTCCGATATGAGCAAGCCCTCGCAGGCGGTGGTCCGGGGGAGCGAGTCGGAGTTGGACCCCGGCAACAAGGCGCTGGCGGAGGCGCTGCGGATCAGTTTTGTGGTATTGAAGATCGTGATGATCTGCGTTATCGGCTTCTTTGTGTACGGGGGCCTTTATAAGGTGGAACAGAACGAGCGGGCGGTGGTGCTGCGATTCGGCCGGGTGGTGGGCGGCGAGGCGCGGGCGGTCCAGGGGCCTGGTTTTCACTGGGCCTGGCCCTATCCGATCGAGGAGATCGTCAAGATTCCGGCCAGCAATACGGAGCGGAAGCTGGCGGTCCGGTCGTTCTGGTATCATCAGACGGCCAAGGAGATGCTGGGCGTGGAAGAAACCATGCTGAATCCGCGTCTGGATTTCATCCAAGACGGTTACAGCCTGACGGCTTCCAAGAGTGCGGCCCGGGTAGGAACGGGAAATATCAGCGCACCCGAACCGATGGGCCTGCAAAGCAATATTCCCGTGCGTGTCAGTGCCCCGCAGGTGGACTATAATCTGGTGCATAGCAAGTGGATTATCCGGTATCAGGTAACCGAGCCGCTGGATTTTGTGGAGCAGTTGTGGGACGGGACGGACACCGGGTGGGCGAATGTAGAGACCTTGCTGGTGAATGTATTGAGTGACGCCGTCATCGGGGTAAGCGCCAACCGGGATATAGACTGGATGATCTGGGATGCGCCGCTGCAATTCCGGGAAGATGTGCGTAATGCGGC
Source organism: Planctomycetota bacterium (assembly GCA_029573975.1). Next base: position 17,793 of record JAKQBU010000628.1, on the reverse strand, counting down.
GGCCAAACGGCTGGAGGAATTGGAGGTAGGGGTGACGGTAGGACTGGATTTGGAGGAGATCAAGTGGCCGCGCCAGGTGCGGGATGCCTTTGACAAGGCGGCCAGTGCGAACATCGAGGCCAATCGCCGGATTACCGAGGCGAAGGCGCAGGAGAATGAAATCGTCAGTGCTGCGCAGGCGGATGGCAATATCCTGATGGCGGAGGCGGAGGCGTACCGGAGCAAGGTGAAGCAGTCGGCGCAGGCGGATGAAAAGTATTTACGGGAGATTCTGGTGAAGATTGAGAAAGCGGCGCGGGAACGGGTGCCGGAGGAGTCCCGGTCGTCGGAGCGGGCGGAGCTGCAAACAGAGCTGCTGGCGGTGACGCTGGATCAGTTGTACCAGGAGGCGGTGCGGGGCGTGATCGAGCAGGCCGACGAGACCATGGTGCTGAACTCTCCGGGAGAAGCAAGCTCGCAGTGGCGTTTGCAGTTGAGCCGGGACAAGAATTTGGAGAAAAAGAAGAGGAAGGAAGAGGAAGCGAAGACGGATAAGCCGGTCATGCCGACGCATCCGTTGATGAAGAAGTAAGGATTCAACAACTACCCGTTACGGAATTAGAAAGAAAAAGACAGGAACAAAGAAATGGGAATCCATAGCGATCATAATTTACTGGAGTACGAAGTGGGAGGCGGGGAGAAGACGCGGTTGAGCGCGATTCGGGTGAGTCTGAGTCTGTTGGGGACGCTGCTGGGCGGGGCGCTGCTGATCAACAGCATTATTGCGGAGTATGTGTTTCCGGGCCGGCAGGGCCATGCGGAACTGATGGCGATGGTGGGTGCGATTTTGCTGGCGGCGCCGGTGATCTGGCAGGCGTTGTACAGTCTGATTGTGGGCCGGAATTATCTGAATGAACTGGTGGCGCTGGCGATCCTGGCGGCGTTTGCGATCAAAGGGTACCGGACGGCGGGTGCGATCGCGTTTTTCCTGTTGCTTTCGGAGCTGGTGGAGACGCGGACGGCGCTGGGGGCACGGGCGTCGATTGAGTCGCTGATCCGGCTGACGCCGACCAAGGCGCATTTGCTCCTGGCGGACGGGAAAGAGACGACGGTGGAGGTGCGGTCGCTGGAGCCCGGGCAGGTAATCCGGGTGCGGCCGGGGGATAATCTGCCGGCGGACGGGAAGGTGGTGTCGGGGGAATCGACGGTGAACCAGGCGACGATTACGGGGGAATCGATCCCGGTGGATAAGACGGCGGGGGACCAGGTGTTTGCCGGGACGAGCAATCTGACGGGGGTGCTGGATGTGGCGGTTTCGACGGCGGGCAAGGATACGACGCTGGGGAAGGTGCAGTCGCTGATTATGCAGGCGGAAGCATCGAAGATTCCGATCATGCGGATCATCGACCGGTATATCCGGTGGTACACGCCGACGATTCTGATGATTGCGGCGATTGTGTTTTATTTTACGGCGCGGAGCGGCGGGCTGGAGCGGGCGATTACGATTCTGGTGATAGCCTGTCCGTGTGCGCTGATTTTGGCGACGCCGACGGCGATGGTGGCGGCGCTGAGTTGTGCGGCGCGGCTGGGGGTGCTGGTGAAGAATGTGCAGGATCTGGAGCAGGCGGGGAAATTGACGGCGATGGTGTTTGATAAAACGGGAACGCTGACGACGGGGCAGTTGGCGGTGACGAAGCTGACGCCGGCGCCGGGGGTGGACCCGGCGGAGATGCTGGTGGACGCGGCGTCGGTGGAGCAGTTCAGCAAGCATCCGGCGGCCAAGGCGCTGGTGGACGTGGCGAAGAAGGCGCGGCTGGCGCTGGTGAAACCGGAGAATTTTGAGGAGGTATCGGGCCGCGGGGTGCGGGCGAAGATCAGCGGCAGCGAAATATTAATCGGCCGCAAGACGTGGCTGGAGTCGTGTCAGGTGGATTTATCGGCGATGGCGGGGGAGGAGATGCAGCCGCCGGAGGGTGTGAGTTTGCTGTATGTGGCCAAAGGGGGCCGGTGCATCGGGTGGATCGGGATGGAGGACCGGACGCGTCCGGAGGCGCGGCAGGCGGTGAGCGAGCTGTCGGAGCTGGGGATCAAGCGGCTGGTGATGGTGACGGGGGACCAGTTGGCGGTAGCGCGGCGGGTGGCGGCGGAGATGGGCTGCAGCGAGGTGAAGGCGCACTGTCTGCCGCATGAGAAGCTGGAGCTGGTGCACCGTTTGCAGCAGGACGGCCATCTGGTGGCGGTGGTGGGCGACGGTGTGAATGATGCCCCGGCGCTGGCGGCGGGGGATTTGGGAGTGGCGATGGGGGCGGCGGGCAGTGATGTGGCGATCAACAGCGCTTCGATTGCGCTGATGAACAACGATTTGAAACGGCTGGCGTTTCTGGTAAGGCTATCCCGGATTACGCGCAAGGTGGTGAATCAGAATCTCTGTTTTGGGATTTTGTTTATTATTGCGGGGGTGTTTTTCGCGGGCAAGGGCTGGCTGAAGCCGGTACCGGCGGTGATGCTGCATTTTGCCAGTGCGCTGTTTGTGGTGTTCAACAGCGCCCGTCTGGTCCGATTCGGGGAAGAAAGCGGGGAGGAGGGCCTTTCAGCCGGGGAGCCGGCGGGCGGGATGAGCCGGTCGGAAGCGGCGGTGCCGGCGGGCGGAGCGGCGTAGGAAAATGAAAAAGCAAAAAGGAAAATGCAAAATTCCGGTCGGGATGAGAAACGGTAAGAAAGAATAGTATGGCAGCAGACACAAAAGAAATGGTGATCGAAACCATGGGTTTAACCAAGGTGTTTCGTGACTTTTGGGGACATAACCGGGTTATCGCGGTGGACCGCCTGGATTTGCAGATTCGCCGGGAGGAGGTATTCGGGCTGCTGGGGCCGAACGGATCGGGGAAAAGCACGACGATCAAGATGCTGCTGGGGCTGCTGTTTCCGAGCCGGGGCGGCTGCCGGGTGCTGGGGATGCCGCCGGGGGATGTGAAGACGAATTACCGGATCGGGTATTTGCCGGAGGAGTCGTATCTGTATCCGTTTTTGAATGCGCGGGAGACGCTGGATTTTTACGGGCGGCTGTTCGGGCTGAACGGGGTGGAGCGGAAGCGGCGGATCGACAGTCTGCTGGAGATGGTGGGGCTGGGCAGTGTGGCGCGGCGTCCGATCGGGGAGTTTTCGAAGGGGATGACGCGGCGGATCGGGCTGGCGCAGGCGCTGATTAACGATCCGGATCTTTTGATCCTGGATGAGCCGACGTCGGGGCTGGATCCGATCGGGACGCGGCAGATCAAGGACTTGATTCTGGCGCTGGGCAAGCGGGGCAAGACGGTGCTGCTGTGCAGCCACTTGCTGGCGGATGTGGAGGATGTGTGTGACCGGATCGGGATCTTGTACGGGGGGCGGCTGCGGGCGCTGGGTTCGGTGGATGAATTGCTGGTGCACAGCGAGATGACGGAGATCCGCAGCGGCCGGCTAAGCAGCGGAGCGATTGAGCAGATCAAGGGGATTATCCATCGGGAGAATGCGGCGGAGGTAGAGGTGCTGAATCCGCGGGACCGGCTGGAGGATTATTTTTTACGGATCGTGTCGGAAGCCCAGGCCGAGAAGCTGCAGACATCGGGGGCGACGCTGGGGACGGGGGTGAGCGATTTCCTGACGGCGCGGGAAACGGAAGAGGAGGTGCGGGAGAAGGTGATCGAGGGCCTGGTGGGCCGCGAGGCGGAAACAGGCACTGGTTCTGCAAGCGGGCAGGAGCCGGTGATTCCGGTGGAGTCGGTGCAGGCGGTGGATCTGGTGGATCACGGGGTGCTGGATTCGCTGGTGGAGGTAAAGACGGAGCAGGTCCGGCCGGAGGAGGCCGGTGGAAAGGCGGCCGCGAAAAAAGCGGAAGCGGGGCCCCGGGACGCCGCGGAATTATTGATGGATCAATCGGTGATAGATTCGCTGCTGACGAAGAAGGACGGTTCCGGTCCGGCCGCCGGGGAAGGGGAGCATGAATAGAGTCTGGGCGATAGCGTGGAACCTGGTGCGGGAAGTGCTGCGGATGCGGTTTTTCCTGTTCTTTCTTATTTTGGTGACGTTCGGCTATACGATCGGCTTTTCGCTGTGGCTGCACGGGGCGGACAGTATGGCCGATGAGAAGGTGAAGTTTCTGCTAAGCTACAGTGTGCGGTCGATGTTCGGATTGCTGTCGCTGGTGACGATCTTTGTTTCGATTGCGGCGGTGAGCCGGGAAATCAAGCGGAAGGAGATTTTCACGGTTACGACCAAGCCGGTGAGACGGGGGGAGATTCTGCTGGGCAAGTTTCTGGGGATGGCGCTGCTGCATCTGCTGCTGGTGGGAGCGAACGGGGTTTTGATTTATGGTTGTGCACGGGTGTTGCAGCGGACGGAGCCGGACTCGGAGCTGGAAAAGGCCAAACTGCAGGAGCTGGTGTTTGTGGCCCGCCGTTCGGTGAAGCCGCCGGTGCCGGATGTGAGCCGGGAAGTCGAGGATCTGACGCGGCAGCAATTGGAGTTAAAGAAACAGGAGTTGGGGATTACGGATGCGGAAACCGAGAGTCACATGAAAAATATCATCCGCCGGGAAATCGGCAAGCAATTGCTGCTCTATAAAGGAGCAGTGCCGCCGGGCGGATCGATCACCTGGAAATTCAGCGGGATTGAGCCGCGGGACCGGGAAAATGGTTTTGTGTTTATCCGGTACAAGCAGGAGGTTTCCTATACGCCGGAGAGTCTGACGACGGACGGAATCTGGCAGTTTGGCCCGGAGGATCCGACGCTGGCCGGCGGGCAATGGTATAGCCGGCGGGACGCGATCCGGACGGTGCATGAATTTCCGGTTCCGGTGCGGGAGGTGTCGGCGGAAGGGGATTTGTATGTGACATACCGCAATCCGGTTTCGAATGATCCGGTGAGCGTGATCTATCCGCCGGATACGGGGATCGAGGTGTTGTATGCGGCGGGGGGATTCGAGGCGAATTTTCTGCGGGCGCTGCTGGTGATGTATCTGAGCCTGCTGATTTTGTCGGTGTGGGGGATCGCGGCGGGGGCGTGGCTGAGCTTTCCGGTGGCGGTGCTGTTCGTATTTATGGTATATCTGTTTGGATTGTCCAGCAATTTTATTGTGGATGCGCTGGAGATGGGGACGGCGGACCGGGCGCAGAAGCCGGTCATCAAGGCGATTTTGCCGGTATTTCCGCAGATATCGGACTACCATCCGGTGGACCAGATCGAGAAGGGCCGGTATGTGTCGTGGTATTTTTGGGACAATATCACGCTGGTGAAGGATCTGGCGATTGCCACGGTGGTGGCTCTGATCGGATTTTTGATTTTCAAGTTCCGGGAACTGGCCCGGGTGATAGTGTAGCAAGCCCAAAGGAATTGCCTGCCGGAGGCATATACGAAGAGAACCCGAATGAAGCGAAACCGATATATATCTTTTTTATTGATTCTGCTGGGAGCGGGGCTGCTGGCGGCGGCGGTGGGGCGGACCGGGCCGATCAACCGGATGCGGCAGGAGTACCGGCTGGCGATTACCAATCCGTTCGAGGAGGAGTCGATGCGGTCGGAGTTCCGGATCCCGACGGTGGCGCTGTTCACGTTTCGGAGTCTGGCGATCGATTATTTGTGGATACGGGCGGATACCCTACAGCATGACGGGCAATATTTTGATGCGCTGCATCTGGCGCGGCTGATCTGTGCGCTGCAGCCGCATTTGCAGTCGGTGTGGGATTACCGTTCGTACAATATGGCGTATAATATATCTGTGAGTATGCCGACCTGGCCGGAGCGTTGGAACTGGGTGGAGGCGGGGTATAAGCTGTTACGGGATGAGGCGCTGGTGTTCAATCCGCGCAGTCCGCTGCTGCATGAACGGCTGGGCTGGATTTTTGAGCACAAGATCGGGGCGATTGCGGATGACGCGCATTATTATTACAAGCTGCGGCTGGCCTCGGACATCATGCCGCTGCTGGCGCCGGTGGACAGCGAGGATATAGCCCGCGACAGCCGGATTACCAACGAGGAGCTGGAGGCCCTGGCGGCGGTTACGCATTCATGGCAGGCATTGCTCCAGGATCCGGATATTGCGGCGCTGGTGGACAAGTTCCGCCAGGCGGCGCCGGCCCTGGCGAAGGAGGAAGCCTTGTTCGAGGCGTTGATTCAGTTTCGGATGAAGCCGGGGGACTATCCGCCGGCGCTGCACCAGGTGATTGCGGATTACCGGGGAACGAAAGTGCTGCGGACCCTGGATTTGTTTGTGCGGGCGCAGGAATTGCGAAAAAAATGGAAGATGGAACCGCAAAAGATGCTGGACCTGAACCGGAAGTACGGTCCGGTGGATTATCGCCAGGGGGAGGAGTCGCGGCTGAGTCTGGACTGGCGGCTGCCTTACAGTATGGCGCTGTACTGGGGGACGGAAGGGCTGCGGTATGCCGAGCCGGCGACGGACCCGGCGCTGCGGCTGCACCGGATTGTGTATCACAGCCTGCAGTTTATGTACCATTACGGGTACTTGCAGTTGTACAACTTCCAGCCGGTGACGCGGATCACCCGCGGGGAGGCGGGGCAGGAAATATTTGAAAAGGAGAAAGAATTTGATTTGCGGATTTTCATCAGCCAGGATTTGAGCATGTTTCCAGTGGCGTTTCAGGCGACGCAGGATGTCTTGCAGGAGTTCATTGACAAGGGGGAACGGATTCCCAAGGGGGTGGAGCATGGTTCGATCAATCTGGCCAAGTCGGGGATCATGAGTTTTTATCTGGCCGGTTACAAGACCTGGGCGCAGAAATATCTGAATTATCTGCGGGAGCGGTTTGCGGATCAGGCGGAATTTAAGGTGGATCTGGAAGCGTTTGTAGCGGAAGAGATGCGGCGGGTGGTGCAGGATGCTGCGCCGAAGAATGTCAACGATATGATTAATTCGTTTCTGCGGGAGAGCTATTATTTGTATGCGATCGGCAACGACGATCTGGCGTCCGCCAACGAGCGTCATGCCGAGCGGCTGCATAAGCTGTGCCGGATGCGGTTTGCCGAATCGGGCGAACGGCTGTACCTGCCGGATTTTCCGGATATGCGGTGGCTGGGGATGAAAAACTTTTTGCTGGATACGGTAGTGGGATCGGAAGTCAAGGAACTGCTGTTAGGGCGGCTGAAGCGGGAACAGCCGGAAACCTATGAGAAAGTGATTGCGGCTTTGCGGGAAGAGATAAAGGGAAGCGGGAATGAACCCAGCGGAGGTTCCTGACAGAGTATCGGATCCGGCGGGACAAACCTTTCCCGGGGCCAGGGGGATGCTGTCCGGGATCGGGGAAAAGGCACTGGCTGGGTCCGGGGTGGAGGTGCGGAGGATTCGGCCGGAGGAAATCGGCCCGTCGCTGCGGCTGTTGCTGCTGGAGTCCGGGATTGAGGGCCAGAGCTGGACCGGCGAATGAAGCATTTTCAGGAGCTGGCCGGGCAGGAGAATTACGATCTGACCCGGCAGGTGGTTATCGCGCGGGACAGCCGGCTGGTCTATGCGGGTTTGTTCGTGCGAAATCCGGGGGGGACGGCCTTTTTGTTCAGTTCACCGCCGGCGGCAGGGAAGAGCGGGGGAGTGGATTTTATTTCTTTATCGTCGCAGGCCCTGGATGGTTTATGTCAGTGGGCGTTTCAAGAAGGCAGCGTGCTGCTGCAGTTGCTGGCGGAGCCGGGCGATGGCGGCCGGCAGGAATTATGCCGGCGGAGCGGACTGCGGCATCTGACGGAACTGGTGTATTTGTTTCGCCAGAGTGAAGCGGAGGCAGAGCTGCCGAAAGTTCCGGGCGGCCAGTGGCTGGGTTATGGCAGGGAACATCACGAATTGTTCAAGGAAACCATTGCCCGGACCTATGAAGGTTCGCAGGATTGTCCGGAGCTGGAAGGGCTTCGTACGATGGAAGAGGTGCTGCGGGGACACCAGGCGGGCGGCCGGTTTGATCCGCGCTGGTGGAAGCTGCTGCGGATCGAGGGGAAGGCGGCGGGGGTGCTGCTGCTGATGCCGCTGCGGAGCGGGGATGCGATGGAACTGACGTATATGGGTGTGTGTCCGGAATATCGCCGCCAGGGATGGGGCCGGTGCTTGCTGGGGGAGGCGATGGTTTCCGCCCGGTTATCCGGGGCGCGGTGTTTGACGCTGGCGGTGGATAGCCGCAACGAGCGGGCGGATCGGCTGTACCGGTCGCTGGGCTTTCAGGAGATGTTGCGGCGGGTGGTGTATTACCGGTATGCGGGGTGGGGGAAAGAATAGCAAATCCCTAATTCGCATCCCCTATACCAAGCCCATTTGAACCAAACCTTTCCAGCCCCTTTTACCGATTGCTGTTTTCGAACGGGTACCGATCCGAGATCGTCAAATTTTTGAGTTCACAGGTTATCCACAATGGGATTTGGGGTGTGCAAAACGTGTGGAAAATAAAATATTTTTTCTTGTAACTGATTGTCAAATCTTTTTTGGGGATATGTGGATAAGAAAAGTTGGGAAATTTGTTTGCAACACATTTAATAACTTATATTATGGTCCGTGTCGAGCGAAGGGAATGCAGAACCTTTTGCTGAGTTTGTGAATTTGTTGATATTCAAGTCGATCTGATCGGTATAGTTTTTAAGCTATAGGTTTGTTATGGAGAAATGTGTGGAAGCAAGCTGTCAATCGGTCGTGGAGAAGATTAATGAAGCGATTGCCCAGAAAATAGGGCAGCAGCGTTTCAAGATCTGGTTTAAGAATTCCACCCGATTGATTCTGGAAGGGAATTATGTAAAGGTGGGGGTGCCGAATCTATTTATCGGCGGCTGGATCGAAAATCATTTTACCGCGCAGATTCACGCGGCGGTCTCTGAGATATTGAAGAAGCCGATGAAGGTGATATTTGCGATCGATCCGGAGTTATTCGGGAGTCAGCGGCGCCGTCAGCTGGACAGCCAGGCGGATAGTGTTTCTAAAACGACCAATCCGAATGTGCGCCGGCGGCGGGGCCTATCTTCCGAAAAGCCGCAAAATTTGCGTTTTCGGCTGGAGAATTATGTAGTTGGGCCGTCCAATCAATTGGCCTATAATGCCGCCCAGACGATCGTGCATGAACCGCGTAGTCACTATAATCCTCTCTTTATCCATGGAGGGTGCGGGTTAGGGAAAACTCATTTGCTGCAAGGGATCTGCAACGCCATTGAGCAGACCCGGCCCCATGCGAATATTTCGTATGTGTCGGGAGAGGAGTTTACCAATCAGTTTATACTGGCCTTGAAGATGGGGAAGCTGGATGCTTTTCGGAATCGGTTCCGACAAACGGATTTGCTGGTAATTGATGACATCCATTTTCTGGCCAGTAAAAAAGCTACGCAAGAGGAGTTTTTGCATACCTTTAACGCGATCGACGGAGCCCGCAATCAGGTGGTGATGGCCTCGGATGCGCATCCGAAGATGATCGGCCAGTTATCGGAGAGTCTGGTGAGCCGGTTTATCTCCGGGATGGTGGTGAAGATTGAGCAGCCGGAATTTGCCACGCGTTGCGCGATCTTGCGGCAGCGGGCGCGGGAGATGGAGAAGGAGGTACCGGAATCGGTGGTGGAATATATCGCGGAAAATCTGCGTGCGAATGTGCGGGAGCTGGAGGGGGCGCTGCTGAAGGTGGTGGCATATTCCTCTCTGAGCCGCACCGGGATCGATCTGGCGATTGCCCGGGAGGCGCTGGAGGATCATATCACCCGGGCGGATCCGATTATGCATCTATCGGATATCGAGGCGTCGGTGGCGACCTTTTTCGGGCTGACGCCGGCGGATATCCATTCCACCAAGAAGACCCGGACCATCAGCCTGGCCCGTTCGGTGGCGATGTATCTGGCGCGAAAGCATACGCCGATGTCCTTCCCGGAGATCGGGAAATTCATGGGCAATAAAAACCACGCGACGGTGATTCTGGCCTGCCGGAAAGTGGAATCCTATTTGAACAATCAGGAAAAACCGGTGATCTGGGAGACGCCGACGGGCCGGCGGGAGATGCACATTGATATCCTGCTGCGACAGCTGGAAGGGGCAATGGCCAGATAAAACGATTGACTATAAAGGAAAATCGGATTGGCTGAGAAGTTGGAGGAAGGTCCTTTTTCGGCCAAGGGGGGGGGTTGTTTTGCTTTCCTTTCTTTTTGTGTTATACTTCAAAATGAGAAATTGATTTACCCATCTGGTGTTACATCTCTTCAGCCAGGCAAGATCATCCAACATTCGGTGAGTTTCTCCATATGCTGCTTCATAAGGAGATACAGGAATGTTTGAATCAGGCATAAAGTCATGCGGGGCAAGGTGTAAAGGGATAGTGGATCGGACATCCGATCAGGAGGTTGTGTCATGAAAGGCGCGTTGCAATTCTGGATGGTGATAATTTTGGTGGTTGCTTTTGGTGCGATAATCGCCTCAGCCGACTGGTATTATGATTATTTTGACTCATTTGACAGCGATAAGGCCCAGGCGGACAGTTACGACCATTCGATTTTCTGGCCGGAAGCGGCGTTTCCGCCGGCTGAGCCTTGGCTGTATTTTAGCAGTAATTGGGGCAAACCGCCGCGGGGACTGGTGTTTATGGATTATCTGGGGGCATGGGCCTACCTGAATTACTGTTTTCCGCTGGGGCCGATGCCGGCGGATATGGCGGTGGCAGGGGTGATTGAATTTGATGTGGGGTACCTGCCCGATAGTCCGGGGTCTTATCTGGCCTATTCGATTTCGCCCGATGGGCATATCTGGACCATTCCGATGCCGCTGGGGCCGGGCCATCATTCCATCCCGGTAGGCTCAGCCCAGGCGACCTGTTATATCGGCTTGCAGGGGACGAAGGCGTTTATCGATAATCTCCGGGTTCGTCTGGTTTCACCGCCACCGGATATCCGGGTCCCCGATGATTATGCGACCATTCAGGAGGCGATTGATGCGGCGGCGCCGGGGCAGATAGTGGAAGTGGCTCCCGGCAGCTATAGCGGGAGCGGGAACTGGGACCTGGATTTTCGCGGGAAAGCGATTACGCTGCGCAGTCTGATGGGGCCGGAAGAGACCATTATTGACTGTTTCGATGACAGCGGGGTGGGGCCGGCCGGCCATCGGGGCTTTTATTTTCATCAGGGGGAAGGACGGGATTCCATCCTGCGCGGTTTTACCATCCGGAACGGATTTATCCCCGGTTCGGAACTGCCGCCTTTTGATTCTGTGACTCCCTGGCCGGCGGATCCTGCGCTTCCCATCGGCGGCGGGATTTTCTGTGCGTATGCCGGACCGACGATAGAAGATTGCATCATCGAGAAGTGCCGCACGGAGCTAGGCGGGGGGATCGGCTGTGTGGGCGGCGGCGCCCTTATCGGTTCCTGCCGCATCGCCGGTTGTCATGCCGGCGGCCTGGGACCCGCCGAATCGGGCGGCCGCGGCGGCGGAATCGGCCTGGTTCACACCGCTGAATTTGTAATTCAGGATTGTTTGATTCAGAAAAATCTTGGCTATTACAACAGCCGGGGCGGCGGGATTTTTGCCTATGGCGCGGAGGTGAGTATCAACCATTCGGTCCTTGCCGGGAATCATGCGGACGGGAATATGATCGGCGGCGGTCTGTACGGCGGGCCGGGCTGCCACATTCGGCTGCAAAACTGCCTGTTGTACGGCAATCTCGCGCAAAGCGGCGCGGGGATCTATACGGAAAGCAGTCCGGAGGCAGTGAATACCACCCTGTTGGTGAAAAATTGTACTATAGCGGACAACCATTGGAATATTTCCATGCCGCCCTTCCCGGGCTGCGGGATTCATTCCGACGGCAGCGATATTCAGGTGCGCAACAGCATTGTCTGGTTCAACGATATGCCGCAACTGCTCCTGATGAATCCGCCCGCTGAAAGTCCGGTGGTGTATTCCAATGTGCAGGGCGGCTGGATGGGGGCGGGGAACATCAATGCCAATCCCTGGTTTGCGGACCGGGCGGCGGAGGATTATCATCTGCAGAGTATTACGGGACGGTATTATCCGCAGTCGGGGCAGTGGGTAAGCGATCCGCTGCACAGCCCGAGTATCGATGCGGGGGATCCGGCCGATCCGGCGGCGGACGAGCCGCTGCCCAACGGCGGCCGCATCAACCAGGGAGCCTATGGCGGCACCTGGCAGGCCAGCAAAAGCCGCGGGCCGAATCAGGAGCCGGTGATTCTCTTTTCCACCGAGGAGTCTTTCGTGGCGACCGCCGGTCCGCATGCGGGCGAGCTGATCAGCCATGGCGATCTGCTGGACACCACCGGCCGGGTGGTCGTGCGAAATGGATTCCTTACCCGCAATTTTCATCCGGAACCGCCAACGCCAGATTATGGGCTGGACGGCATCCAACTGGGGCCGGGGACGGAGGTGTTTTTCTCCCTGGAGGAATCTTTCTGGGATGAGTCCCTTTCGCAAATGGTCGGGCATGGGGACTGGCTGTCGGATCAAGGTATGATTGTGCACACCAATGGGTGGCTGCTGCAGAATTTTCATCCGATGCCTTCTCCCGGACCTTACGACTATGGATTGGATGGCATGTTCGGTTTTCAGCAAGGGCTGGCATTTTCGATAGAGGATAGTTTCTTCGATGAAAGTTTGAGCGGCATGGTGAAGCATGGGGACCTGCTTAGTCCGGCGGGAGTCATTTTGCGGACCAACGATTCCCTGCTGCAGAATTTTCATCCGATGCCTTCTCCGGATCCGGATTACGGCCTGGATGCCGTACAAGTGATGTCCCTGGGGGAAGTATGGTTTTCCATTGAGGAGACTTTCTGGGATGAAGTGCTGGGGCAAACCATCGGGCATGGGGATCTGCTCTCTGATGGCGGCAAGGTGGTCAAGACCAATCAGCAGCTTCTGGCGGCCTTTTTCAATCCCACCGGTGAGGTACATACGGATCTGGGATTGGATGCCCTGTGGGTGGGGCCGGGATGTGTGCGGCCGCCGTCGGCAGACCTGAATGGCGATTGCCGGGTGGACATTTATGATCTGGCGATTCTGGCGGCAGAGTGGCTGGATTGCGGCTGGGAACCACAGGAGTTATGTAATTCGCAGTAGCCTCTTACTCCGAATCCATTGGAGAAAGGAAAGGAAATAAAATAAAGCTTTAGAAAGTTAGTCCGGTTTTTTGAGATCTTCGGCGGTGGGCAGGTCCTTGAGGGAGTTGAGGCCGAAGACCTGGAGGAATTTTTTGGTGGTTCCATACAGGAGGGGCCGGCCCAGCTCTTCCGCGCGGCCGACGATTTTGACCAGGCCCTTGTCGATGAGCTGGCGGATCATCTCACCGGCAGCGACGCCGCGGATGGCCTCGACATCGACGCGCATGATGGGCTGTTTGTAGGCGATGATGGCCAGGGTTTCCAGGGCGGCGGGGGAAAGTTTGCTTTCCGCCCGGACATGGAGGAGCTTGCCCAGCCAGGGATTGAACGGAGAGAGGGTAAGCATTTGGTAGCCGCCGGCGATGCCTTCGATGCGGAAGGCACAGTTCATATGTTCGTATTTTTGGTTCAGCTCGTCGATGTATTTGCGAACTTCCTTGACGTCGCTGGTGCCGAGGATATCGACGATTTTCTGGGGGGTAATGGGTTCGTTGGTGGCGAAAAGCACCGCTTCGATGACGGCGGGGGTGGAGATGGGGAACTCGTTCGCGGATTGCGGGGTGTCGGAAGGGACGTCGGGTGTGTCGGGTGCGTCGGGTGTGTCGGGTTCGGCGGTGGGAGTAGAGGCATCCGATGGTTCTTCCGGATCGGGCGTGGGTTGCGGCAAGTCGGTTTCGGCGGGTTCCGGTTCGGGATTTTCCGAGTTGGTAGCTAATGGCTGGGATTCGATGAGTTCGGACTCTTCGAGAGTCGCCTCTTCGGGCCGCCACGGGGATTCATTTTCGTCAAAATCGTTGGTAAGGTCTTTTTCGGTCATAATTCTAAACTTTATCCAGTTGGTATGTTACGATTGTCACATCCGGGTCGATGCCATTATCGCGGATTGCTGCGGGAATATCAACTGTAATGTTTCTGGTAGCGGCTGGGGCGGGCGTGGGGTCGGGTGAAGCGGTCGATGGTGGGGACGAAGCAGTACATAGCCAGGAGGGCGGCATAGGAGGGGATGGCGATGGGGGTATAAAGTCGAAAGACCATCGCCAGCAGGCCGGCGGCGGCGGCGAAGCAGACCTGGCCGCGGCTGGTGATGGGGCGGCAGGTCATATCCGCGCCGATGATGCAGGCACAGAAGAGGAGGGAGCCGGAGAAAAGCTGGTAATTGGCCAGGGTAAAGCCGGCGGCGGGATTTTCGGCGATGACAGGCCAGTAGATGAAATGCATGGACAGGTCGGATTGGACCACCCGGATGGGCAGCAGGAGGGCAGCCAGGTAGGCGGCAGCCAGGAAGGTCAGGGAGAATTGCCAGTTGAGGTAGCCGCGGTAGAAGAGATAGAGGCCGACCAGGATGAGGGCGATGGCGGAGGTTTCGCCGAGAGGACCGGGGCTAGCGCCGATGACCAGATGGGATAAGGGGGGGAGTTTCTGCAGGAAGTATTGCTGGAATTGGGGGATGGCGTCGAGGAATTGCAGGTCGGGAAAATTCCGCAGGAGTTCCAGCGGCTGGGGCAGGAGGCAGCCGGCGGTATCGGAACCGTGCCAGCGGAACCAGTTAAAGGAAAACCAGTCGGCAGCAGTGGAGATCGTTTTGATATTTCCGGTGAACATGGTCTCGGGCAGGAGCAGGGGGCCGGATTCGGAAGTGAACTGGTTTTGGAAAAGCAGTTGGACGACCAGCCGGCCGATGAGGGCGGGATGCCAGAGATAGTGGCCCAGGCCGCCGAAGAAATGTTTGCCGATGAGAATAGCGGCGGCGGAGCCGAGGGGGGCTATGTACCAGGGGCAGGCAGCGGGCAGGGTGAAGGCGAAGATCAGGCCCATCGCCAGGCTGTGGGCGAAGCTGCCGGAGCCATTTTCGTGTTTGAGGGTGTTGACCAGCCATTCCGTGCATAAGGCGGCCAGAACGGCCAGCAAAATAAGTTTCAGGGCGTGGTAACCAAAGAAGCAGCCGGCCGCCAGGACCGGTACCAGAAGGGCAGCAGCGGTGACGCGCAGGATATGCTGGGATGATTCGAGGACCAGCCGATGCGGCGGGTTGGAGAGAATCCAGGATCTGGACGTTTCGCTCATGCCGGTTCCTCCTGCTGCGGCGGGGCCGATGGAGCGGGCGAGGCATGCGATTTAATCATGCAGATATTTGCCATGATGCGCAGATGGGAGGGGCACAGGTACGAACAGAGGCCGCATTCGACACAGGAATAGACGCCCATGCGGACGGCTTGGGCAAAACGGCCGGTTTCGGCCAGGTGCAGCAGCCGGGCCGGATCGATGCGGGCAGGGCAGTATTCGATGCACCGTCCGCAGCGGATGCAGCGCTGGGGTTGGGGATGGACCACCTGCTGGAGGACGATAAAGGCTTCGCTGAGGGGAGTGATGACGGCGTATTCCGGGTTAATCGGCTCGCCGGTCAACGAGGATTTCCGGGCGACGCACTGGGCGTGTTCCTGAAGCTGGGCGGCGTGTAACAGGTCCATAAGGGGCATGCCGACGGGGGCCAGGAAGTGACGGGGCCGGGCAACGCCATCCCCGCAGACGGTGATGATGCGGTCGAGGGATTTATGGCCCGCCAGTACCGTCCGTTCGATCTGGCGGAGAATCTGGATGGAAAAAACCGCGGCGGCGGCCGGCCGATGTTTCCGTTTGAGAACACCCTGTTTTCGTAAAGTGCCAAGTACCGAAGGACCGGTTCCCTGGGGATATTTTTCGCTGACGGGTACGCATTGGACCTGCCATTGGCGGGCGGTGGTTTTGTCGATAGGGAAATAGTGCGGGTAGGCCATCAGGGCCTGATCGGCGCCGAGCCAGGTTTTGAGGATGGCTAGGCCGGCAAAAATCTGTTCGGGAAAATGATGCAAAAGGGCCAGGGGGGTATTGATTTCATATTCCAGCGGCACGGCGTTGGCGACGACGGTTTGGATTTGGGCGGAAGCGAGTTTTTCCAGGGTAAAGGCAAACAGCCGGCCGGTGGCGGAGTCCACGATCCCGGTCTGGAAAATTGCCTCCAGGACCTTTTGTTTGCGCTGGAGCTGCGACTGGGCGGCAGCCAGCGAGACAAAGGGGTTGGTTCCGGGGGATTCCGGGCCGGCGGCTGGGCGGTAGGGATCCTCCTCGGCTGGGGGCAGCAGGGTGATGACGGGCTGGCGGGGCTGATGATCCACCCAGGCGGCGGCCAAGGGACCGACTACGCCCGCCCGGGGGGCGTACAGGCATTGCCCGTCGTCCCCGCAGGCCAGGACTGCATCCGTAGCTACCTTTTGTCCGGGCTGGAGGGACAGGTGCATCGGGGAGCCGGACCCCCGGCACAGCGGCAGCCGCAGCGGGCCGCGATAGTCCACCGATTCCAGCCGGTCGAGGGGCGGGGCTTTCCCCAGCGGAGGCAGGTAAATGCCGCCGGTAAAATCGCGGTCGATTTTGGCTTGGGTCAGCAATCCCATGAAAGTCCCTTTTTTTATGGTTTTTTATACCGGGGGTCCAGGATGTAGATATCGGCCTTTTCTTTGATCTGATTCTGTAAATCCAGCATCTGCCGGCGGACGATTTTTTGCCGGAGAGTCCGGGCTAGTTCCGTCCGCACGGATTCGAGGGTAATTTCCTCCGGCGGGATCTTTTTTTCCAGACGGAGGAGGACAAACCACTGGCGAAGCTGCTCATCGGTGTAGATGACCATATCGCTGAACCGGCCTTCGGTGTCCAGGGCGAAGGCGGCCGAGCGGATTTCAGCCGGGATCTGTTCGTCGCGGGCGGAAAACGGGGGCATCAGTCCGTCCTGGGGGAGGGTGGTTTCATCCTCGGACGTTTGGCGGACCAGTTCGACAAAATCAGATCCCAGGGCGAGTTGGTTCTGGACGCTTTCGAGCTGCCGGCGGGAGCTGACCGCCAGGCGCCGAACCTGCACCTTCGGGCCGTACAGGCGGTCGAATTCGGCCAGCAGCAGGTCTTCGGTGACGGCTGGGTCCGGATCGACCAGGCGGCGGAGCAGGGCCTGCCGCTCGACAATCAGATTGAATTCCGGGCGGGTCAGGCCCCGGCTTTGCAGCATATATTGGAATAAATCCAACCGGTCGTTGCGGCTTTTGCCCGGGGCCATATCGTCCAGAATCAGATTCATTTCCGATTCGATGATTTCCGGCGAACCGGTCAGGCCCTTTTGGGCGGCATGGTTGCGAACCGCCTGCAGCAGGGCCAGATCGTCCAGAACGGTTTTGCCCCGGCCGGCCAGCAGGATATCGACGACCTCGCTTTTTTTAATTTCCACCCCGTCCACGCGGGCAATCACCGGATTGTCGTTTTGGCGGGCGGTGGTTTGCGTCAGGCGGGCCGGTTGGGGGGAGGAGGAATCACAGCCTGCCAGAAAAACAGATAAAAAGAACAAAAACAGAAATACGATTTTGTGCATGAGGATTCCTTTTACTGCCAAACGAAGGGATCGCGGTCTTTGCGGCTGAGGTACACCTGGATCCCTTTACACTGGCGCTGCAGTCGTTGAGCCAGGCGGGGCAGGAAGATACGCTCGGAGACGGAATGGGAAAGACAAACGGTGGTGATACCAGCGGCTTGCAGTTCCAGGGCATGATGATGTTTCAGCTCGCCGGTCAGGAAGAAGTCACAGCTATTGTTTATCACACTGGGGAGCAGCGTGCCGCAGGAACCGGCGCCCACGGCAGCCCGTTGGATGCGGCCTTTTTGCGGGCCGATGATACCGACGACTTTAACTTGAAA
>JAKQBU010000621.1 GCA_029573975.1 Planctomycetota bacterium | reverse complement strand
TCGGCAGGATCTTTGCTCCCTCAAACAGATACTGGATAAAAGGCACCTGCACCTCGATGGAATGCTCCCGGCTATGGCTTTCCGGATCCGCCAGCAGCAGTTCGTCACCATGGCGAAGGATCTCCTCCGCCAGCTCCTCATCGACGTCGATTTTTCCCAGCGGCGTGCCCCATTGCCCCGTATCATAGACGATCCCCATCCGGGCCATGACCGAATGGACCGCCCCAAAAATCACAAAAGTATCCACCTCCTGCCGCTGCTTTACGGCCGCAAAGACCATGGCCGCCAGCGGCCCGCTAAACACCCAGCCGGCATGAGGTACTACCGCCGCCGTTATCCGGGCCGGCAGTTCCCCCTTTTGCTCCGCCGCCCGGGCCTGGGCCAGCATCGCCTCCACCTGCTCCCGGCAGGCCCGGGATGAGGATTCGTAAAATTGGCCCGCCACCACTGCCATCCGTACCGACATATTTTCAGCTCCTTATAATATTGACAGTTGCCTGTTTTTTGGATAGATTTTCACTTTTATTATTTATATTGTATAGCGAAAATGGTCTTGGAACAACTATTTAACCGGATTTAGATAACAGGAATCCCAGAATGATCAAAGCAACGGAAATGAAAAAAGGTATGGTTTTGAAGATTGACGAGGCCCTCTATGTGGTTGTCGATTACCAGCATGTTAAGCTGGGTAAAGGCGGGGCCGTTCTCCAAACCAAGCTCAAAAGCGTCAAGGGAGGCAATATCATCAACAAGCGGATCCGCTCGGAAGAGACGCTGGATCAAGTATTTGTGGATAAACAGCCCTATGAATATCTCTATTCGACTGGCGGAGAGCATATCCTGATGCACAAGGAAACCTTCGAGCAGATTTCCATCAATGACGAGCTTTTTGGCGACGGCCCCCTGTATTGCAAGCCCAATACAGACATCGAACTCCAGCTGTTTAACGGCAACCCCCTCTCCGTAACCCTGCCCAATGCCGTTGAACTAGTGATTGAGGATACCCCCCCAGCCATCAAAGGTGCCACCGCCACCAACCAGTACAAAAAGGCCAAACTCGAAACCGGTGTGGTCGTTCTGGTTCCCCCCTTCGTCGGACCGGGTGAATTAATCCGGGTGGATACGCGGACCGGTGAATATATCGAACGGGTCAAAAATAAATAACTTAGAAAATAAAGGGAAAACCCTGTGAATAGCCGTGAACGTATCCGGACAATCATCGCCGGCCAAAAGCCTGACCGTTGCGGCTTCTGGATGGGCAATCCGCATCCCGATACCTGGCCCATTCTGCACCGGTATTTCGGTACCCAAACCGAAGAAGAACTGCGGCTGAAACTCCATGACGATTTCCGCTGGATTTGCCCCCAGTTTTTCGCTTCCACCTATCAGCATCCCCACGGCAAGTCGATGTTTGATGAAGGCTTGCACCGCCAGGGTGTGTCCTATCCTCTGGCTCAGGCCCAGACTCCCGCGGACGTGGAATCCTACGACTGGCCCTGTGCGGATTACCTGAACTTCGACGAATGCCTCGCCGCCCTTGGCCAGGCAGGCGATTTTTACCGGGCCAGCGGCTTCTGGACCTGCTTCTATCATAACATCATGGACCTCTTCGGCATGGAAAATTACATGATGAACATGTATGCTAATCCGGAACTGGTGCACGCGGTGACGGATAAGGTCTGCTCCTTTTACTATGAAGCCAACGAGCGGTTTTTCGAGGCAGCCGGCGACCTGATCGACGCCTTCTTTTTCGGCAACGATTTCGGCACCCAATTGGACCTGATCTGCGGTCCGAAACAATTCGACGAATTTATCATGCCCTGGTTCAAAAAATTCACCGACCAGTCCCATCGGCGCGGTTACCAGGTGATTCTGCATTC
Source organism: Planctomycetota bacterium (assembly GCA_029573975.1). The sequence continues at coordinate 5,602 of JAKQBU010000621.1, read as the reverse complement.
CTGCGGCTCAATTCATAAGGTCATCGACCGGCTGGTTGATGCGAAAGTGAACTGCCTCCATCCCCTTCAGGCCAAGGCGGTGGACATGGACGCCCGGACCCTCGCCCGAGACTTCAAGGGGAAAATAGCCTTCATGGGTGGTATCGATACCCAGGATTTGCTGATGAACGCCGTGCCCGAAGAGATTAAAGCCGATGTCCGGCGGGTAAAAAAGTTGCTCGGTCCGAATCTGATCGTCAGCCCCAGCCACGAGGCGATTCTTCCCAACGTCCCTCCCGCCAACGTGGAAGCCATGGCCCAGGCTGCTCTGGAATAATATGCCATGATACCTATTTGTTTGAAAAGGCAGCGAAACAAATTCGGCCTTTTAAGCAATAGAGAAAAAATCCGGTTTCCATGTATCCACTGATTGCCATTGCTTTTGCCCTTGCCCTGCTGGTCCTTCTGCTGCGGAGTAAAATCCGGGTGGGCCGGGCGATGGTACTTACCACCCTGTTTATCACCGTGCTGCTGTGGGTGTCGCCGCTGCAAACCTGGCGCGGCCTGCTATCAGAATGGAAAAACCAACCGTTGGGTGAAACGACAGGCTACTTATTCGTCAGTATTGCCGGTCTGCTTTATCTGGTCAATGTCCTGGGCGAGGCCATGCAAATCACCGGTGTTTCCGAACGCCTGGTGCCCGCCCTGCACGGCCTGTTTCGCAGTCGGCGGATGGCGCTGGCCGCCATCCCCATGCTGATGGGACTCCTGCCGACTCCGGGCGGCATCATGCTCAGTGCCCCCATGGTCCGACATTCCGGCGACCGCATCGGGGTGGACCGCGCTCACCAGGCCGCCATCAATTACTTCTTCCGCCATCAGTGGGAATCCGTCTGGCCGTTGTTCCCCGCAATCCCGCTTATTCAGGGGCTGCTGGGAATTTCCATAGGGCGGTTAGTGGCCCATAACATATTTCTCTGTGTAATTGGGCTGGCGGCGGGGGTGCTCTTTCTCCTGACATATGGCATTCCGCCGCGCAACCCGGAACACACAGCTCCCTCTTGCGGCTGGCATGAAAATCTTCGCCATTTTATCCATGCTTTCTGGCCTATTGCCCTGGCCGCCCTGCTGGCCATCATGCTGAATATCCCAGCCGGTTTAGGTCTGCTGGTCGCTCTGATTATCTTTCTGCTGCTGCACCGCGTTCCCGTAAAGAACTGCGGCCAGATCTTCAAGAAGGCCTTCGAGGCTGATTTTGTGCTGTTAATCCTGGCGGCTCTTTTCTTTAAACTCAATCTGGAAGTAGCCGGGGCCATCCCTCAAATCGTGGACTTTCTCACCGGTTTGCACGTTCCCCCGCCCGTCCTGGTCTTTTTACTGCCGTTCCTGGTCAGCTTCGTCACCGGCATGACCACCCCCAGCATCATCATCACCTTTCCTCTGCTGGCCAGCTTTATCGGTGCCGGCCCCAACTGCCACATCGGCCTGCAAACTCTGGCCTTTACGGGTATCCTGTGCGCCTTGGCGTGCAGCCCCATCCATCTGTGTCTGGCCCTGTCATGCAGCTACTTTGAAGCACCCTTCGGACGCATCCTCCTCCGCCTGATCGGCCCGGTGATGGTCCTTTTTGCCACCGGCGTGGTTTCCGCTTTCTTTTAGTTCACTTGATAAACGGTGATGCTTCGGGGTAATAATTGGTCGCGAATAATCCCGTCGGTACTATCGAGCGTATTGGTATAGAGCTGATCGCATTGGGTAGAAGTTACAAAGTATTTCTCCACGGTTCCTTTCCGAGGAGCAATCTGGATTTGCATTGCTTTAGTGTTATAGGAATCGCTGATAACTATGATAGCCAGTTTGTTGTCGGGAGTTACTAAAGCAGTTGACCAGACCCGCTGGGTCTTGACGACCGGCCAGGTTTCCGGGCCGTGGGAATCATCCTGACCACCCTGTACCTCGGTAAAAATCATATTGCTGCCCCGCTTGACAGTCCGGGTCAGCAGCGTATAGGGAAAATAATTTTCATGAATCGGGTGGACAACCCCTTTCGGCTCGACCTCCCACCAGCAGCCGGGGTAGGACACAGCCGCATAACCGGTGTGCATGTTCCAGGCCCAGACCGACCCGCCCTTTAAGCCGCACTCCAGACCGCGAACAAAACATTCGACATTGTACAGCATATGGCTGTACTGGGCCGGGTGATCTTCCCCCTGACAATATGCCTTCCCGCCAATTTCATTGATGAACAGCGGCTCGATCCGGCCATCAGTATCATATTGGACAATCTGGTCCATTACCCCTTTGATTATCAGGGGAATAAGCCGGTCCTGAATGGTACCCTGGTTCTCCCCGGACGGGTTGTTCCTGTCATAATCAAAAACGCTCCAGTAATCATGGACGCTGATAATGTCAATATAGGGGTCCGCGCCGGGCCAATTGGTGATTTCACCCGGCAGACCGTCAGGCTCCTCCAGATATTGCAGTACCCCCCGCCCGATCATTTCGTTCCAGGTTTCCAAGGGGTGTCCGGCCTTGGGCCGATGCCGGAAGGTCGGGTAGGACTCAAATCCCATGCATTGCAGTTCCTGCAAAACCTTCGTCCCCATTTCTTTGTCATAAAATACCAGGTGGTCATATACGGTCTTGTGCAGCAGATTCATATACCCCGGATAATCGCCATGGATGAAATCCTGATCGGGAAAAAGACCGCCCGGTTCGTTCCAAAGGCCGTAATATTTTACACAATTGTAGCCTTTCCCCTGATTGGCCCTGGTCTTCAGATAATACAAAAGTGCTCCGACATTCTCCCCGAACTCCTGCGCCTTGGCCAGGTATTCCTCATAGGAAACGATGCCCTTCTCATCCGGCTTCTGGTCCAGCCAGCGTTTCATCCAGGTTTCCCAGTTGTTGATTTCCACCCAGATGTCATTCTTTTCGCAGAAATCCAGGACGTACCGGATGCGCCAGTCCAGCCCTTCCCTGCTGTTCCAGGCAAAACCCCGGAAGTCAGGACTCAAAAACTGCTGAGGCCTGGTCCAGGGATCGTCATCGTCATTTTCATACACCGGATTGGCCCCATTGTTGATCTTGCATTCCCATTCGTAATAACTGAGCATCATCCGAATCCACGGCTGGCCGGTATCCTTAAATAATTCAAAAAACTGGTCCAGATCCTTCGTATCGCCGTATTGCGGCGCGGGAATCCACAACGGCCCTACATTCCAGCCGAAACCGGTAACATTCGAATTGATAACCTGGCCGGTATCGACGGTGATGGTGACGGTTTCCAATGGCTCTGCGGCTGTCAATGGCAAACAGAGTGCCGCGAACATTATACCAAAGAAAAGTAGGATACCTTTTTTTCCGGCTAAACACACGTTAGACATTTCTATTTACTCCCTGGTATTTTCTATTTCCGCCGATAATAAATCCACCTGGGGCAGATGCCTATACCAGAACCAGTATAAGCCGATCAGGCTGAGGGCCAGAATGCCGGCGGTAATCCCGGCGGCCCGGTATGTACCGATCATGAGCTGCATGGGCAACAGCAATATCGTAACACCCCAGAAAAAGGCAAACGGGCTGGCCAGCAGATCATTCCAGTGTTCTTTTCGTGTCCGCTGCCGCTGATTTTCGTTCAGTACCTGCTGTAGCGGTCCCCACAGTCCCAGCGGCCGGGTCTTGCGATAAAAGGTTTCCAATACCGCCCGCTCCGTGGGCTTGCTGCAATACGTACCGATGATGCTGCCGCCCACTCCTATAACCGTGGTCAGGATAAATTGCTGCCACCCCGGCATATCCTGTGCATAAATTCGTACCAGAATAGATGCTGTCAAGCCCACTAGTGTGCCAACGAAAAATCCGCCGCCGTTGAAACGCCACCAAAACAAACGCAGAAACAGTGGAATGATCAATCCACCCGCCAAACCCATGGTAATCCATTCCCAGATATCGTTGATATTGCGGATGGTAAAGGCCAGCAGGAAACTGACCCCCACAAAAACCACCCCAAAGATATAACTGACATACATCAACTGGCGGTTGCTAGCCTGCGGCCGGATATAGTTCTGATAGATATCTTTGGTAAAAAAGGCGGTCGTCATGTTGATGAAAGAGTTAAAGGTGCTCATAGCTGCCGCCAGCAGCGCCACCAGAATCAATCCTCGGACCCCCATCGGAACATATGAAAGCAATACCGCCGGCAGAATCCGTTCGGTATTCGTGGTCCCCTCGAAACTGACCAGACTGATTTTGTTCGCCCAGTCCGGCCCCAGCTCATTTTCTATCCCAGCAATCAACTCGGGAGAGAAACGGTCCGGATGATTCATCAATTCACTGATTATGGAAGACCACTGTCTTGCATCCGCCTCTTTTACCTCCGCTTTGATTAATTCCGTCGTGCGTGCCAATACGCCTTTGTCCTGAAATTGTTCCTGAACCAGAAACAACCCCAATATTACAAAGCCCATCATCAAAAACCAGCGAATGGACATCAGCCAGCCGCACAGAAAACTCAGCAGGCCGCATTCCCGGTCGCTGCGGGCGCCAAAATATTTCGGCTCCCCGCCCACCCCCAAACCCTGAATGATGGTTTTAACCAGGTAAAACAGAGTGACAAACAGCAAACCGGAAAACTGCTCATATCCCGCCGGCATTTCCGTATGGAGACTCGGCAGCGAACTGGTCCAGTTCAGGTTACCGGTCACCTGCCGGGCCAGATCGCTCAAAGTGCCTTCGTAGCCTTGCAGTTTAGTTAGTGCCATAACAGCGATGAAAATCGCCGCAAACACCACGATCAGCATCTGAAACAAATCCGTCACCACCACCCCCAGAAAGCCGGCCTCGGCTGTGTAGATAATCGTTACGATTAACAGAATCAGCATACACACCCACGGCTGCCAGGGCAGAAACATACTTAGGAAAAGCCCACCCCCAAAAAAGGAATAGATCAACAATCCCATATTAAAAACCATGGTGGAAATCACAGCCATCAACCGGGCGATATTCCCCCCCGTGCCGCTGCCAAACCGGAAGATCATCCATTCCGCTTGGGTCATGCACCCGGATCGGCGATGCCACTTCCCCTGCCACAACAGCAGAAAAATCAGTACCAACCCCGCACCGCCGCGAAACTCCACAAACAGTCCGCGCGGCCCCATCATAAACAGGAAAGAGGTGATGACCATCGTGCCGGTCATGTCCAGCCAGGCCGCCATCCCCGATACCCCCAGCAGCCACCAGGGCACTCGCCGGCCCCCCAGAAAATAATTATCCATGCTGGAGGTGGCACGCTTTTGCAGGATTCGACCAATGGTTATCAGAATAACAAAATAAAGCCCAATTACACCGCAATCAATCCAATTGAGAAATCTCATTCCATATGCTCCTGGCTGCTGTGCCAGAATGACGGCAGCCGTTCGTTTGAGTTTTGTGCTGGCAAGTTTCAGATAATCAGCAAATCTATCAAAATTTTCCCCTGTCTTCAACTAAATGGTGTAAAAAATGCACGAAATATACATATTTTAGGCGATATTATGTACAAAATATGGATATTTTATGCAAAATAAGCCGCCCCCAGCCCGCTATTTTAAGAGTTTTTGACGCTGACGCCAAAATGGATAAA
>JAKQBU010000619.1 GCA_029573975.1 Planctomycetota bacterium | reverse complement strand
CCGGCAGGATTTCAATATTGATCCGCTGGGCTACTGGCGCGGCAATGACGCGGCGAACCGGAAGGGGATTACGGAGATTTATCATGTGATGGGCTATTTCGATTATTGGGATGCCCTGATCAGCCGCCATCCGGGATTGCTGATTGATTCCTGCGCTTCGGGCGGCCGGCGAAATGACCTGGAAACCATGCGGCGAGCAGTCCCGCTGCTGCGCAGCGATTATTATTCCACCCCGGAAGGCCAGCAGTGCCATACCTACGGCCTGGCATTCTGGCTGCCGTTTCAGGGGACTGGATTTATCGGGCAGGTGAGCGAATACTGGGCCCGCAGCAGTTGGGTGGCGGAATTGACGTTCGGACCGGGACAGGGCCAGGATATCGAGACCACGATCGACTGGGATCAGATGCGGCGGGTGGCCGCGCAGTGGCGGCAGTTGGCGCCGTACTTCTACGGCGATTTTTATCCGCTGACGGACTATACCACCTCGACTTCGGTCTGGATGGCCTGGCAATATAACCTGCCGGATGCCGGGAAGGGGGCTGTCCAGGTGTTCCGCCGGAACAACGCCGCCGAGCCGCAGAGGACCTTTCAACTGAAAGGTCTGGACTCCCAGGCGTTTTATACCCTGACTAATTTGGATGTACCCGGCGAAGTGACACGCAGCGGCAGCCAGCTTATGTCAGAAGGATTGACGGTGCCGCTTGCGGATCAGCCCGGTTCCGCGATCATTATTTATGAGAGACGTTGATTACATAAGGAGATTTATTTGTTAACCGGTAAAGAACGAATTGCACGGATTTTGAAACGCCAGCCGGTCGATCGGATCGGCCTGTTCGAGGTTTTTTGGGCGGAGACGTCCCAACGCTGGGCGGCCGAAGGCCACTATTCCAATGACGGCGATGAAAATAAAGGCCTGGGGGCTGAGTTCAAACGGCTGCCCCAGACGGTGGAGGATCATTTTAGGCTGGACCTGCGCCGCTGCCCGTGTCTGAATATGGTCGCGGACCTGGATTTTGGCGAACCGGTGGTCGAGGAAACCGAAGATCTGAAACTGATTCGCAACGGCAACGGCGCCCTGCTGCGCTGGCATAAAAAGCATTCCGGCGCTCCCGAGCATGTTGATTTTATGGTCAAGGACCGCAGCGGCTGGCAGGAATCCATCCGAGAGCATTTGCTGAATTCTGCCGATTACGTCCGCCGGATTGATTTCGATCTATATCGCCGGATGAAGCAGAAATGCCAAAACGAGAGTCTCTTTCTGACTGTCGCCACCAACAGTGTCTTTGAGTGCATGCACCCGGTGTGCGGCCATGAAAATCTGCTGATGGGGATGGCCCTGGATCCCGAATGGGTCCGGGATATGTGCGATGTCTATGTCCGGGTGATTATCGATCTGCTGGAGATTCTCTTTGAGAAGGAGGGCCAGCCGGACGGCATGTGGTTCTGGGAGGATATGGGCTTCAAGGAAAAGCCATTCATGTCCCCGGCCATGTACCGGGATCTGCTCTTTCCGGCGCACCGGCGCTTGTTCGACTGGGCGCACAGCCGCCGGATGCCCGTCATCGTGCATTCCTGCGGTTTTGTGGAACCCCTGGTGCCCGGCCTGGTCGAGGCCGGCATCGACTGCCTCCAGCCGATGGAGGTCAAGGCGGGTATGGACCTGCTGCGGCTCAAGAAAAACTTCGGCGACCGTATCGCCTTCATGGGCGGCCTGGATGTCCGTACCCTGATTGCCAACGATCTGGATGCCGTCCGGGCCGAACTGGAAAAGAAGGTTCCGGTGGCCATGGAGGGCAGCGGCTACATCCTGCAGGTGGACCATAGCGTGCCCGATCAAGTGGATTACGAGACCTACCAATATTTTGTAGAGAAGGGGCTGGAAATCGGCACGTACGGAAAGACTCGTTGACAAAACCGAATATAGACGCCAATGCTAAAAGCTTCTAGCCCCCATGTTATTGGTGAGCCAGAGCTGTTGTGGGATGACGAAATCGACTATTGGCAGTTCCGCCAAGAATGCCCGTTTATCATTTTTGGCGGAGTTCTTTTTGCAGCTTGCGGTTTTCCTCTTCCAGGTTATCAATTCTGTCTTCCAGTTTTTTGATTTGCTTTTCGTAGGATTTTTTATCCTTTTCGCATTCCTGCTCGAGGGCGTCGTATTTTTTTTCTTTAATTTTGGCGTACTGTTCGCACTGGGCCAGGTTCCGCTGGAGACGCTGCTCGCGGGTCAGTTTATCGTCCGGCACACCCGGAGCCGGATCGGTAGTGGTGGCGGCAGAGGACCTTTCATCCTGTCCCAGATCCACTAGCGGTTTATCCAACTGCATGTTAAAACACCCGAAAATCCCCAAAACACCCGCAAGTAAGGTTGCGTAAATAAAAAAGTGGCGCATACGCTTCTCCTTGAGCTATTTATGTTTTACAATTTTTCCAATTTCTTTATATTCTATAACCTATGAAAGAAATGTCAATGGTGCAGCCGATGCTTTTACTTATGGGGTGTACTGCCAGCGGGAAGGGCAAGCTGGCGTTTGAGCTGGCCCGGCGGCTGGGGGGGGAGATACTCAGTATCGACTCGATGAAGGTGTACCGGCGGATGGATATTGGCACTGCTAAACCAAGTGCTGCCAACCGGTTAGCGGTTAAACATTATCTGATTGATGTAGTGGAACCGTCGGAATCGTTTAGTTTGGGCCGGTATGTGGAGTTGGCGGATCAGGCTATCAGGCAGATACAGCAGGCTGGAAGATCGGTTATCGCGGCGGGGGGGACCGCCATGTATATTCGCGGGTTGCTGGAGGGGGTGTTTGACGGGCCGCCGGCGGATTTGGAGCTGCGGGAAAGGCTCAAGCGGCAGGCGGAGGCGGAAAGTTTGGAGAGTCTGCATCAGCGGCTGGCCAGGGTGGATGCCGTTACGGCCCAGCGGGTGCATCCGAATGATATGAAGCGGATTGTGCGGGCACTGGAGGTGTATGAGCTGACGGGCCAGCCGATTTCTTTGTTTCAGCAGCAGTTTCGCAGCGGGAAGTATCGGCAGGATTGGAAACTGATTTACCTGTACCGCGAGAAGGAGGAGGGTAACCGCCGGATCAATATGCGGGTCAAGCGGATGATCGACGAGGGGTTGGTCGAGGAAGTAAAGGGTCTGCTGGCGGAGCCGGCCGGTTTGAGTCCGCAGGCGGCACAGGCGGTGGGTTATGCGGAGATCATCGAGCATCTGCACCGCCGGCTTAAGCTGGATGAGGCTATCGAACAGATCAAGATCAATACCCGCCGCTTTGCCAAGAGCCAGCGGACCTGGTTTCGCAGTTTTGTGGGGGTGAACCGGTTTGAGGTTGGAGCGGAAGAGGATGCAGTGAGCCTGGCAGACCGGATTATGTTGCATTTTCATTTGGGACAATAACCGGCCGAAGGCAGGGACTTTTCAGGCGGTACCGAGGCGGAGGAAGGAGCCGAGTTGGAAGACCAGGGTGGTGAGAACCCAGGCGATGAGAGTGAGGCCCCAGAACTGGAACATGGCCCAGGACCATTTTCCACTTTCGCGGCGGGTGACGGCGACGGTGGCCATGCAGGGGGTGGCGATCAGGCAGAAGAGCATGATGCAGAAGCCGGTGAGGGGGGTGTAGTTGGCCTTTAGTTGATTGCGGAGGGATTCGGAGGCGTCCTGGGATTGGCTGGGATCGGGATTTTCGTCCGCGAGGGAATAGACGATGCCCATCTGAGAGACGAATAATTCCTTGGCGGCGAAGGAACCGATGAGGGCGGTGCCGATTTTCCAGTCGAAGCCCATGGGTTTCAGGACCGGCTCGATGGTTTGTCCTAGGCGGCCCGCGAAGGAGTGCTGCAATTCGTATTCGACTTTTTGCGAGTCGGTGAGGGAAGCGAGCTTGTCCGCGGAGGGTTTGGGGAATGAGGTCAAGGCCCACATGAGGATGGACATGAGCAGGATGATGGTTCCGGCTTTTTGCAGATAGGCCCAGCTACGCTGCCACATATGGAGGACGACGGCCTTGAAGGTGGGAATGCGGTAGGGGGGCAGTTCCAGGACGAAGGGGGAGGTCTCGCCTTTGAAGAGGGTGGAGCGCAGCAGCCGGGCGCAGAGAACGGCCACCAGGATGCCGATGATGTAGATGGCGTACATGACCAGGGCGGCCCGGGGGCCGGAGAAGAAGGCGGGGATGATGAGCATATAGATGGTCAGGCGGGCGCCGCAACTCATCAGCGGCAGGACGAGCATGGTGGTGAGCCGGTCGCGCTGATTGTCCAGGACACGG
>JAKQBU010000617.1 GCA_029573975.1 Planctomycetota bacterium | reverse complement strand
TTGATCGTACTGATGTTTTGGCAAGACGGAGATTGGATCGATGCTCAGAATCTCTGGCGGCGCTGGATGGTGGCCCATAATATTCCCCGGCCCGGCGGCAAACTTGTCCCGACACACTACGGGGCCTGCTGGAGCGACGATCTTCAGCCCCGCGCGGAAACCGAGCTGGCGATAATGAACGGTTATATACGCGAGAAAATTGATCTGGATTTCTGGTTCATTGATGCCGGCTGGTATCCGGATGGAGGCAACTGGCCTTACACCGGGACCTGGGTAATCGATAAGGACCAGTTCCCCAATGGCATACGCCCGGTCTCCGACCATGCCCGGGCCAACGGTATGCAGTTTGTCCTCTGGTTTGAGCCGGAGCGGGTAGCCGGTGGCACCTGGCTAACGGAGAACCACCCGGAGTGGATTCTCGGCGGTAAAAACGGCGGACTGGTCAACCTCGGCAACCCCCAGGCCTGGAACTGGGTCGTCGAACGATTCGACAGCCTAATTGTTTCCGAAGGCGTGGATGTCTATCGCCAGGATTTTAACATCGACCCGCTGGACTACTGGCGCAGCAATGACACTCCGGACCGGCAGGGGATCACCGAAATCGGCCACGTAACCGGCTATCTGGCCTATTGGGACGAATTGCTCCGCCGGTACCCAAACCTGTGGATCGATACCTGTGCCAGCGGCGGACGTCGGAACGACCTGGAAACTCTGCGGCGTAGTGTCCCCCTCCTGCGCAGCGACGCCTTCGGGGATCCCATCACCCAGCAGTGCCAAACCTACGGCTTGTCGTTTTGGGTCCCCTATTTCGGTTCCGGCCTGGGGGCCAGCAGTACCTACTGGTTTCGCAGTTGCATCTTCCCCGCCTCCCGCGTCGGCTGGGATACAAGAAAAACGGAGCTTGACTATCCGCTGCTCCGCCGCATGATTGCCGAATTCAGAAAGGTCCAGCCTTACCTCCTCGGGGACTTCTACCCTCTGACGCCCTATTCTCTGCAAAACAATACCTGGATTGCCTGGCAATACGACCAGCCGGAATTGGACGGCGGCATGATTCAGGCCTTCCGCCGGGAAGAATGCCCCGAAGAGTCCAAATTGTTGAAGCTGGGTGGCCTGGATGCCACCGCCACCTATCTACTGGAAGACCTGGATAGCGGCAAAACCGAAAAACGGACCGGACAGGAATTAACCGAAAACGGATTGCAAATCGTATTAAAAGAAATACCCGGCGCTGCCCTTTTCAGCTACCAGCGTATCAAATAGAAAAGGATTCATATGAACACGAAACTACATTTCCTGTGCGGAATATTCAGTTTGACTTTCATGGTAAACCCCACTCAGCCGGTGTGTTTCGCTGCCGGAGAGGCAAGTATGGGAGCTGTGGAAAGGGACTTCCGCACCTTGCCGTCGTCTGCCCGCCGGCTGACCGGCCCGCTCTTCTGGCTGCACGGCGATGAAACGAAAGAGCGGCTCGAAATGTACCTGGAAAAGGTGGCCGAAGGCGGCAACGGCTGTTTCACCACGGAAGGCCGGCCGGCTCACGACTGGCTGGGCGAGAGTTGGTGGCGGGAACTGACCATCTGCCGGGATGCCGCCAAAAAGCATGACCTCAAGATGTGGATCTTCGACGAGGAATATTTCCCCAGCGGTGAGGTAGCCGGTGAAGTTCCCCGGATTTACGGCTCCAAGGTTCTTTATGGGGAAGCGCAAAATGTGCAGGGACCCGGAAAGTTTACCAAATCGGGCTTTTATGTTCCATTGGTAGCCCCCATTCAGCAGCGTTTCAAGGGAAACCTGGTGGCCATTATCGCCGGCACCGATACCGGCGATGGCATCGATGGCAGCAGCCTGATAGACCTTACTCCCCTGGTCAACAACGGCTCTCTGGCTTGGGATGCCCCGCCGGGCAACTGGCAGGTAATGACCTTCACCTGGGGCTACTACGTGGATGACCAGCGCTGGGCCAATAACTACTGCAATCTGTGGGACCCCATGTCCCCACTATTAGATGGTGCCAACAAAGAGGCGGTGGACTGGTACCTGCGGACGGTGTATGAGACGCATTATGTGCGTTTTCAGGAGGACTTCGGCAAGACCATTGTCGGCTTCTTCTACGACGAGCCGGATGTGCCTGCCGA
>JAKQBU010000615.1 GCA_029573975.1 Planctomycetota bacterium | reverse complement strand
CTAGCAATAGCAACACCCTTGCCGACGGTGATGGAAATTATTCGGACTGGATCGAGCTTTACAACGGCAGCAGCAGTGATGTCAGTCTGGTCGGCTGGTATTTAACCGATGATCCCAATGACTTGACAAGGTGGCCGTTTCCCAGCGGAGTGACTCTTGTTAAGGGAGGATATTTACTGATTTTTGCCTCCGGCCAGACGGCATATCCTTATCTGGATTCGGGCGGCCATTATCACGCCAATTTCAAACTGAAAAACGAGGGAGAGTATCTGGCCCTGGTCGAGGCGGATGGGACCACTATCGCCTTCGAGTATGCCCCCGAATTTCCCCCGCAGTCGAATGACATTTCCTATGGTCTCAATACCGCCCTGATCTCCCCGGTGACTCTGATTGCGTCCGGCGCGCAGGCCCGCTATTTTGTGCCGACCGATGGTTTGCTGGCCACCGGTTGGACCGCGAACTCGTTTATTGATTCCGCTTGGGATTCAGGGGCTACCGGCATTGGCTATGAGAACTCCGGCAGCGATTACGCGCAACTCATTCAAACGGATATGGAGTCCCTGATGTATAATCTGCGGTCTTCCATCTATATCCGAATACCGGTGGCGATCGACAATCCCGCTACCATCGAAAAGCTCACTCTGCGTATGAAATACGATGACAGTTTTGTCGCCTATCTCAACGGGGAGGAAGTGGCCCGCGCGCTGGTCAATGTTCCCGATAATGTCACCCCGGAATATGATGATTTCGGATTGAACCACAATGACTGGGAAGCCGTGGTTTACCAGGATTTCGATATTTCCGACCATATCGGTCTTTTGGTACCTGGCGATAATAATGTCCTGGCCATCCATGGTTTAAATCAAACATCGGGCAGTTCCGATCTCCTGATCCTGCCGGAATTGGTGGCGGAAATGGTAATTCCGCTCGATCCGCCGGCCCTCATGTATTTTTCGCAGCCCACCCCCGGTACTCAAAATAACGAAGGGTTTCCCGGTCCGGACTGGAATGTACCCCTGTTTTCCCGTCCGGGTGGAACCTTTACCGATCCCTTTTCCCTCATTCTGTTAGCCAACGATCCCGATGCCGTCATTCGCTATACCCTGAACGGTACGCTGCCTACCGCTTCCTCTACCGTTTATGTCAATCCCATCCCGGTTAACGTGACTACCCGAGTCCGTGCCCAGGTGTATCTTTCCGGCGCAGCAGCCGGCGAGGTAGTCAGCCAGACCTATCTGGCCCTGGATGCCGGCGTTCAGGATTTTACTTCCAATCTGCCGCTGGTTATTATTGACACCTTCGGCACCGCCTTGAACGAATCGAGTTTTCAAAATGCCTCCACCACCTTTATTGAAGTGGGTGATACCGGCCGGGCCGCGCTCACCGATCCGGCCGATTTTGCCGGCCGCATCGGCATCCGCATCCGGGGAAACAGTGCCCCCTATATGTTCGAGAAAAAACACTACGCCGTGGAGACCTGGGATGAACAGAATAATGACAAAAGCGTCTCCCTCCTGGATTTCCCCTCCGAATCGGACTGGATCCTCTATGGTGCCTTTCACGACAAAACCATGATGCGCAATCATCTGGCCTACCTGTGGAGCAACCGCCTCGGCCGCTACGCCCCGCGCACCCGTTTTGTGGAGGTCTTTATCAATACCGCCGGCAGCGGCAAGATAACCGCCAGCCATTATAACGGCGTGTATGTCTTTATGGAGAAAATCAAACAGGATAAAAACCGGGTAAATATCCAGAAACTGGAACCTACTGATAATAGCGAACCGGAAATATCCGGCGGCTATATCATCAAACGGGATTGGGAAGGCGCCAACTTTTCTACCAGTCTGGGCGTACCCCTGCTTTACAATGACCCCGAAGACGCCGATCTGACCGCCCAGCAAAAAATCTGGATTCAAAACTATTACAACGCCTTTGAAACCGCTTTATATAGCTCCAATTTTGCCGATCCGGTCAACGGCTATGCCAAATATATCGATGTGGATCGTTTTATAGATAGTCACTGGCTGGTCGAGTTAACCCGGAATCTGGACGGTTTCCGTGCCAGCTTCTATATGCACAAAGACCGCGGCGGAAAACTCAAAACCGGACCGACATGGGATTTCGATGTGGCACTGGGCAACGCCTACTGGGAAAGCCGGCCCGATTATCTGCCGGAAGGCTGGCGGGTGCTGTACGGTGATCCCTATAATGAGCAGCAATGGTATCCGCGTCTCTTTGCAGATCCGGAATTCGCGATAAAATGGCAGGATCGCTGGGTGGAACTGCGGAAAAATCTCTGGTCCACCGATGTTTTAATGGCCGATATTGATGCCGCTGCCTATCTTCTAGATGAAGCCCAGGTCCGCCAATTCCAGCGCTGGCCGATATTGGGCACGTATGTGAATTTTAATCCACCCGGTTATGAACAGCGAGATACCTATCAGAAAGAAGTGGACTGGCTGAAAGACTGGCTCCAGACGCGGGTCAACTGGATTGATAGCCAGATTATCCATCCGCTATTTAATAAAGAGGGTGGGCGAGTGTATAGCGGATTTATTTTGACCATCTCCCTGCCCGCCGGCACTTCCGGCCAGATTTATTATACCCTGGACGGAACCGACCCGCGTATGCCGGGTGGGGCGATCCGGCCCGGCGCCGTCAATTATGTCTCTAGCGGACCGCTCACTCTGACCGGCGGTACGCATATCAAAGCCCGGATCCTGAATGGAACGGAATGGAGCGCCCTGAACGAGGCGCAATTCTCCATCGGCCCGATGGTCCTGATCAATGAATTTATGGCCGGCAACAGTTCTACCATTGAGGATCCGGATGAACCCAACGAGTTCCCTGACTGGGTGGAGCTGTATAATCCTTCTCCGTTTACGGTGGATCTCTCCGGTATGTATCTGACCGACAATCTGGAGGAACCGCTGAAATGGCGGATTCCCGCCGGCCTGAGTATCGATTCCGGCGGCCGTCTGATTTTCTGGATCGATGATGACGGTACCCAGGGATCTACCCATACCAGCTTTAAACTGGGCATCGAGGGGGAACAGATTGGCCTGTATGATACCGATGGCATAACCTTGATTGACTCGAAGATTTTCGGTTTGCAGCTTACCGATGTCTCCTATGGCAGAACGTTCGATGGCGGTCCGGACTGGCAGTTTTTGACCTGTCCTACTCCCGGCCGGTCCAATTTTATTCCGGATGAGCTGGATTTAAACGGCGATTGTGCCGTGAATCTGGAAGACTTTACCAATTTCAGCTCGCATTGGCTGGAAGAGAATATACCGACGGAACCTGTGGTTTGGGATTATGCCGCGGAATTCTCCGTTTATCAGGGCAATCCCAACGGCGTGTGGACCTATGGTTTGTATGATGGAGCAGATTTTTCTTCGGCCAATTTCATTCTTTATAACAGTACCGTTCCGATTTCAACTCTGGATCCCTGGGCCTTGAACGGCGAACGGGATACGTACGGTAGTTGTCAAAAGAATATGGATGAAACCAATCCTCTTTCGCAGCCCAACTGGCCGAACGGGATGTATTGGGAGGCGGGTCAGACCTCGCTTATGACGCCAAGTGTATATGTCAATTGGCGCCCCACCGCTCGATTTACCGCTCCGGTATCGGGAA
Organism: Planctomycetota bacterium; assembly: GCA_029573975.1. Next base: position 434 of record JAKQBU010000615.1, on the reverse strand, counting down.
CCTATCAGGTTGATGCTCTGTTTTGGAGCGGCACGGTGAACGGCGATCCAACTAATGTATATGTGCTGGTAAACCGAACCGTGGTTCATTCGGATCAGATCAGCGGCTATTATTCCGAGCCAGATAGTTCCTCCCTGTTTTCCGACTTGCTGGCCTTAGCCGCCGGGGATACCGTTGATTTCTGTGTCGGAGCCGTCACTGGACAGGGGCTGGCGTATAACGGCGGCTTCCATATCGTCCAGTTTGATGCCGCCATATCCGCCCCCGCCTTTTGCGGCGGCCCGGGTTTCGAGTATCTGCCCGGTGATATAAATACGGACTGTGTGGTGGACCTGAACGATTTTGTGCTGTTTGCCTCCCAGTGGCTTGGTACCCGTTAACCAAACCACCAGGTGAAAAAAGCCAGCGGTCGGATTCGGACCGACGACCCCCCG
>JAKQBU010000611.1 GCA_029573975.1 Planctomycetota bacterium | reverse complement strand
TAACAAGACACTGTGGCCTCTGTTTCACTATTTTCAGTTGTTTACTATCTATGAACAGAGCTACTGGCAGGCCTACTGTCGGGTCAATCAGCTTTTTCTGGAGGCGGCGGCCAAAATCATCCGGCCTGATGATACGGTTTGGGTTCATGATTATCAACTGCTGCTGCTGCCGGGATTGCTGCGCGAAAAATTTCCGCATTTGTCAACAGGTTTTTTTCTGCATATCCCATTTCCGTCGTTTGAGGTATTTCGCCTGCTGCCCTGGCGGAGACAAATTCTTGACGGCCTGCTGGGGGCGGATCTGATTGGTTTTCATACCTATGATTATGTGCGGCATTTTCTGAGCAGTGTCAGCCGCCTGGCCGGCCTGGATAACACAATGGGGCAGATGTATCTCGGTTCCCGGCAGATTCAGGCGGATGCCTTCCCGATGGGGATTGATTATCCGCGTTATGCCCGGGCGATGCAAAGCCCCAAGATCAACCAGTATGTGCGTTCGTTCCGGGCCAAGACGCATCGGCGCAAGGTGATTCTTTCGGTGGATCGGCTTGATTACACCAAAGGTATTCTCCAGCGGCTGGAGGCGTATGATTTGTTTCTGACCGAAAATCCGCAATATGCCCGCAAGGTGGTGATGATTATGCTGGCGGTGCCCTCACGGACGGGGGTGGAACACTACGAGAAACTCCGCAATCGCGTGGACCAGCTTGTTGGCCGGATTAACGGCAAACATGCCACCATCGGCTGGGTGCCGATCTGGTATATGTACCGTTCGCTGTCCTTTGAGCGGCTGACGGCACTGTATGCGGTCAGTGATGTCGCACTGATTACCCCGCTGCGTGACGGGATGAATCTGATTGCCAAGGAATATATCGCTTCTTCCAGTGACGGCAAAGGGGTTCTGATTTTAAGCGAGATGGCGGGGGCGGCCAGCGAACTGCCGGAAGCGCTGATGGTTAACGCCAATGATAAACAGGCTATCGCCGCGGCAATTCGGGAAGCCATCGAGATGCCGGAAGCTGAACAGGAGCGGCGCAACCGGCTGATGCAGAACCGCCTGAGCCGCTATACCGTGCGCCGGTGGGCCAGAGATTTTCTGGAGAGTCTCGGGGCCGTCAAGGAAAAACAAAAAGCGGTTCGCTCACACAAATTCAGTCCTCGGATTCAGCGACTCCTGATGGGCCGCTATCAGTCAGCCAAACGACGCCTGTTTCTGCTGGATTATGACGGAACCCTGGCTCCGTTTGCCAGTCGTCCCGAGCAGGCAAAACCGGACGGGGAATTACTGACGCTGCTGACCGGACTGACGCGGCCGAAAAATAATATCGTCGTGATTATCAGCGGACGCGATCGGCAGACTCTGGAACAGTGGCTGGGGAAACTGAAACTGTCATTGATTGCCGAACACGGGGCATGGCATCGCGACAGCGGCGGACAGTGGATTTGCAATGCCCCGCCAGCGACCTCCTGGAAAAAACAAATCAAGCCGATTCTGGATATCTATTCCGACCGGACGCCGGGATCCTCGGTGGAAGAAAAGGATTTTTCGCTGGTGTGGCATTTTCGTCGCACGGATCCGGCACTGGCCCTGGTTCGCAGCCAGGAAATCAAAGACGCTCTGCGCAATCTGACGGCCAATCTCGGCCTGGGGATATTTGAAGGCAGCAAGATACTTGAGATCAAAAATCTCGCTATTCATAAAGGCACTGTCGTTACAAAATGGCTTGCCACGGAGGCATGGCCTTTTGTTCTGGCTGCCGGGGATGATTATACCGATGAAGACATGTTTCACGCCGCCCAGACACGATTATTTACCATCAAAATCGGTACCGGCCCGACCCGTGCCAAGTTTACCATCGAATCCGTCGGCTGTTTTCGCAGCGTGCTCAAGAGCCTGAGTTCGGTATGAGAGCCCATCCGTCGCGATAGTCTTGCCCAT
>JAKQBU010000635.1 GCA_029573975.1 Planctomycetota bacterium | reverse complement strand
TGGCTGGATGTGGCCGGTTTTGTCGGCTTACTGTTTTCCTGTTATCTCTGGGGTAGGGCTTCGGACCGGTACGGCAGCAAACCGGTTATGATTACCAGTCTGGGGCTGGCGTTGTTTCTGCCGGTATTCTGGCTCTTGCTCCCCCGGCATAGCCTGCTCAGCATTATCCTGGCGATGATTGTGGGGCTGTTGCTGGGGGCCGCCAACATCGGTTGGGCGTTGGGTTTCAGCCGGTATTTGTTCGTCAGCGCCGTGCCCCCGGACAAACGGACCACCTATATGGCGGTATTTCACGCATGGATCGGGTTGGTGGCGGGGTTGGGGCCTCTGATGGCCGGCCGGCTGGTGGATATGAATTTCGTTCCGAATTACAAAATCCTCTGGTTTCAACTGGATTCCTTCACCCCGCTGTTTGCCGGTTCGATTGTATTGTTTTTCCTGGCCATCCGGATTATGAGCAAGACCCGCCCCGACGGCGCCGTGCCCACGCATTTTTTTATCGGCATGTTTTTCCAGGGGCATACCCTGATGGCATTCAGCAATCTATTGCGCCATCGCTGGGCACGGGATGAAAAGGACCGGATTCAAACCACCGAACGACTGGGACAGTCCCAAAGCCCGCTCAGTGCCAATGAGCTGATTGAAGCCCTGCATGACCCCAGCTTCAATGTACGCTATGAAGCGATTCTAGCCATGGCCCATCTGCCGTCACATCCGAAGCTGGTGGACGAACTGATTCTCATATTAGGTGGAAGCCAGCCGGAATTGAGTCTGGCGGCCGCCTGGGCGCTAGGCAAGCTGGGTGATAAAACCGCCATTGTAGCCCTGCGGGAAACCCTGCTCAGTGAATATCCGCTGCTCCAGGCACGCAGCGCACGGGCCTTGGCAACCCTGAGGGACCGGGAAAGCATTCCCTTTATCATCCAGAAACTGCGGGAGGAAAAAAATTCGGATCTTTGTGTGGCCTATGCCTCCGCACTTGGGTCACTCAGGGTTCAGGAGGTCTTGCCGGATATCCTGCATATCTTATGGCTCAGCCGCAATCCCAATGCTCGGGAAGAACTGTCCCTGGCGGCGGCCCGGATTGTCAGCACGGAACCCCATTACATCCGGCTGCGGCGAAAGCTCAGTCAGGATTCGGTAACGGAACTGGCAGGAACGATTCTGAATTTCAAAAAAGCCCTGGATTTTGATCCGGCTCAGGAAAAAAAATTAAAAACCCTGGTCAGCCAATGCGTTTCCTACTTTGCACGTAACAAAATATCTCACGGAATCTACACCCTTTCCAAATTTGTCCATCTTCTGCCTCTTGAAAAACTGGATCAAACGCTGGTCATGCTCCTGCAGGAAAGTTTGCAGCGTTACAAAGAATCAGGATACACCCGCCGGGAATATATGATTCTATTCATTTATGCTCTGGGGCGAGCTCTGCGTTATCTGCATGCGAATAAATCGAAACTGAAACTTATGTAAATACCATTGACGCCAGCGTCAATAGCTCTTCGATCCTTTGTTATTGAGGCGCCAGAGCCGTTTTTGGATCTCACTATCGACTTTTGACGGCTCCATCCCTATCGGCGGGTTACATCGGAACCTTCCAAAGGTGTAATTTCTTGACCTATGAGCAGAATAGTCCTAGAATATTTGGTTTCAAGGCATACCTGCCGCCTCCGTATAGGCAGGGAGAGAGAACCTGAGCGGAAGACAAAATTCCAGAAAAGTCAGGGCGTTTGTAACCTATTTCGACCAGGAGAGACCTATGGAGAAATCTAGTTGGAAAGAAATGGTGGTACTGGGTATATTCCTTGCGGCAGGATCGCTGCAAACCCTTTGGGCCGGGACAATTAACGTGCCTAATGGGTCCTTTGAGGCTCCGTATTTGGAGATGGAAGAGCCGTTTGCCACCGCCAGTATTTCCGACTGGCAAAAGGCCCCGGTCCCGCAATGGTGGTTGGGAACCGGTTATACCGAACAAGATTGGCTTAATACCTGCGGTGTTTTCGTAAGCGTACCATTTAGCCCCCTGAGCAATCTGGATGGCCGGCAGGCAGCCTTTCTGTTCTCGCCCCCCGGCTGTGAATTATATCAGGATCTGACCGCAACTTTTGAGGTCGGCCAGTCCTATCAGCTTACCGTAGCCGTTCAGGGCGGGGGATATGGCATGATGTATGGTGTGCCGATGGAAATCCGGCTGTATTATCGGGATGGTAACAACCGGATCACGGTGGGAGCAGAGGAAATAATCAACACCAATACTTCGGGCAGCATGTCGGTTCTAACGGACTATCAATTGGATATTCCCGCCGTTACCGCCGGGGATGGCTGGGCCGGTAAAAATATCGGCGTCCAGCTTATTTCGACTGCCGACTTTACAAATATGGGCGGGTTCTGGGATATCGATAATGTCCGCCTCCTTTCCATTCCGGAACCGGTTTCCCTGGCCTTGCTGGCCATCGGTACCCTGCTCCTGAGACGGAAGCAAGCCTGAAAACAGATAGCGAGGCCTCATGTGGCGTTAAGTTGGTCTAGATTCACCCGTCCGCCCCGGCGGCAGGGCTTCACTCTGATCGAGTTGCTGGTGGTGATTGCCATCCTGTCGATTCTTCTCAGCATCCTGCTGCCGGCCCTGGGAAAGGCAAGAGACATCGCCCGGCGCAGCATTTGCCTATCGAATGAACGGCAGATCGGGATCGCCATTCATGCCTATACGGTGGAAAATAACGACCGGATTCCCTTCGGTCCGAAGGCCCCGCCCATGCTGACGGCCACCGACTTCTATCCTTCCACTGGCGCGCCCACCAGCCTGATTTCCCTCCATAACGGCAAGCCTGTGGGCCTGGGTCTTTTGCTGAGCGATTATTTATCCGAACAACCGGAAATTCTTTTCTGTCCCGGCAGCGATCATCCCGTAGATGATGTCGCCGAGCTGGCGAAGGTCGGTTCCCAACAGGCACAGTGCAGTTACTACTACCGGCATGGTTCGGTGGACCGGCAGTTTGACACCTCCTCCGTCATCGCAACGGCGGAACACATCGAATTGAACAACCTGGGCGTGAACCGGGACGGATATCCCATCGGCGCCCTGGTCATCGATACCCAGTTTTTGGTATCCGAAGGGTTCGCCTCATTCGGGATCGTTCCCCGCACGCATCACAAACAGCAATGGGTCAACGTGCTGTATGCGGACGGTCACGCCCAAACGCTGGCCAATGCCGACAACCGGTTTACCGTGGATCTCAACGACTGGTACACATTAACCCACGCCTTTGATCGAATCCTGAAAGTTTTAGAAACGGCGGACCGAGAATGAAGATTTTTCCATTCCCTAACCCCAAGAAAGAAGGACTTATGAACAACATGAAAAGGAAAACCATGGCAGTCATTCTGGCGATGGTAATACTCCACGGCAGCTCTCAGGCGGCGGAAGAACCGAAAGCCTGGCAGGTCGGCACGCCGATTGTCACCTACTGGTGCGGCCCGTCACTGACTGACGCGGTCGCCCTGCAGATGAAAGAAGGCGGATTCAATCTGGTGTGGTGCACGGAAAAGGAACTGGACGTGGCACAGCAACACGGCTTGCGCGCCCAACTTACGGATGGTCTGCTTTCCCCGGCGACGCTGGATAATCCCGAGCAGCGGGCGAAGCTGGATGCCTTAATCGAGCGGGTGCGGCAGCATCCGGCTCTTTATGCGTATCACATTATGGACGAGCCGAGTACCGCGAAGTTCCCCCCCCTAAGCCAAATAGTCGAGTACCTTCGCCAACGGGATCCGGCCCATCTGGCTTATATCAATTTATTCCCCACCTATGCCAGCAATGAGCAACTCGGTACCAAGGGCGATGTGGTTACGGCCTACAACGAACACCTGAGCCAATTTATCCGCGTCGTAAAGCCGAAACTGGTCAGTTACGACCATTACCAGTTCATGAAAAGCGGCGATATGGAACAATATTTTCTGAATCTTTCCCTTATCCAAAAGGCGGCCCAGGAGGCGAAGCTGCCCTTCCTGAATATTGTACAGGCCGCCAGTTGGGATCCGGGCGTGCGAGTCCCCAATGCGAATGAAATGCGATACCTGGTCTATACGACGGCGGCCTATGGGGCGCAGGGAATCAGTTATTATATTTACTGCTGTCCCAATCACGAAGGCGGCATCGCCAACGCCGACGGCACGCCGACACCGCTCTATGACGCCCTGAAGAGCTACAACCGGGAGTTTATTGCCATTGCCAGGGAACTCCAGCCGCTCCATTTCCTGAGCGCTTATCACACCGTCATGAAAGAATCCGGCTGCGTAGCTCTGCCATCCGATGCGGCGTTCCAACTGAAAGATGCCGTACCTGAGGGGCCGCGCGGTTTCCTGCTGGGTTTTTTTGGGGCCAAAGAGAAGGCTACGCACGTAGTGGTGGTGAACCTCGACTATATGGCGGAAGCGGCGGCCACGCTGGTCGGCCCTGGCAAACTGGAGGTTTTCGACGCTCTCAAAGGCGAATGGACGGCGGTGAAAAAGCAACAGGCCGATCTGACATTCGCCCCCGGCGGCGGCACACTAGTTCGCCTGCGGAAATAAGAGCCTTGCCCCGGCTTCCTCTTAAGGAAAGGTTATCGTCGCTGCCTGATCGTAGCCCTCAAATTGCATACGGAAGGTTACCGGGCTGGCCTGCCATCCGAGATTGATATTTTTCGCCGTCAGGGCAAAGGCACATTTGGCATAATCAATCGTGACTGACGCTGGAAGGGTCGCCAACGGTTGATTTTTTACTATATTGATATTTGCCGTTATTTTTATCGGTGAAAAACTG
>JAKQBU010000634.1 GCA_029573975.1 Planctomycetota bacterium | reverse complement strand
AGTGGCCATCGATGCGGCTCAGGAACTGGTCGAAGCCCTGCGCGGCACCCAGGTCCGCAATGCGGTCAATGTGCCTGGTCTGGATAAAACCCTGCCCGATATCGTCAAAAAATATCGCGTTTTGGCGGAGAGGCTGGGGATGGTCATCAGCAGCATCACCCCCGGCGTCATCAAAAAAGTGGAAGTCAGCTACCGGGGCGAAATCGCCACCGTCGATACCGCCGCCGTCACCACCAGCTTCAGTATCGGCCTCCTAAAGAAACACTTCGAAGAACCCTTAAATATTGTCAACGTTCCCGTTCTGGCCAAACAGCGGGGTATCAGTATTGATGAGGTCAAAAATCCAGCCCCGGAGGATTTCTCCAGCGTCATGTCCGCCCGGCTGGTAACGGATCAGGCCGACCGAAAAGTTACCGGAACCATCATCGGCCAGAATATCCCGCGCATTATCGGTATTGACGATTTTTCGCTGGAAATGTCGCCGGAAGGGCCTATCATGATTATCTTTAATAATGACCGCCCCGGCGTCATCGGTGCCGTAGGTACCATCTGCGGCAAGCACAAAATCAATATCGGCACCATGGGCGTCGGCCGCGTCAAAGATCAGAACCGGGCCATCCTGGCCATCAGCATGGATGCCGCTCCGGATGAAAAGGCCGTCGAAGAGTTCAAAAAACAGGACTTCGTCAAACAGGTCTATGTTTGCGAACTGCCCGATGGCAGCCATTAACAAAATCAATTGCATGGACCTAGCGGCTAAACGTTACGTCTCATGTTCTCTAATATCACTATATTACCAACAGGTAGGCGCATAAAACGCCGGCGGTGAAATGGGTGTTCCCCGTACTTTTCACCAGGCGCTGGGCGGCTAGGCTGTATATGGGTATTTTGTAAGTACGTGTAAAAAAAGTAGTTATAAATCCCCCATGCGGTGTAAGTGTAATCGGTTTTTGGATTATTGTAGTACTTTATTAGGAGAACATGTGTGGAAAATCATGCAAGTCAGAAGGTCTTGAATCGATGGTTGATAGTGGCAGGCGCTATCGTAATTCAGCTATGTCTGGGAGTCATTTACGCCTGGAGTGCCTTTACCAAAAAATTGACGGAAAGTCCGTATGATTTTTCCAAAACCAAAACCCAGGTAATTTTTTCAATCGCCCTGGTCACCTTTGCCGTCATCATGGCCCTGATCGCCGGTCGCTGGCAGAGAAAGGTCGGTCCACGAATCGTGGCGATTACCGGCGGAATCGTTCTGGGTTTGGGTTATCTCCTGGCCGGTCTTTCCGGCAGCCATTTCTGGGGCATTATGGCCGGCATCGGCCTGCTCGGTGGGGCGGGAGTCGGCTTGGTTTATGTCTGTCCCATTGCCACTTTGGTCAAATGGTTTCCCGATAAGAAAGGATTTATTACGGGGTTGGGCGTGGCGGGTTTTGGGTTCGGGGCCTTGATCTGGATTAAACTAACCAGCGGCTTTGAATTTGGTCCCGTTAATTTAACACCCGGCTGGAAAGGTCTCTACGGGGCCGGCTGGACAGTAAACCAGGTGTTTGTTTTCTACGGTATTTTACTGGCCGCATTTATTACGCTGGGTTCTCTGGTTTTGATCAATCCTCCGGCGGGATGGCTGCCTGCCGGCTGGCACCCGGACACCAGCAAGGCCGCCAGCTCCGGGGGTATCGAATTCACCGAGCTGCAAATGGTGAAGACCGCCCAGTTCTGGATTTTATTCATTACATATACCGCCGGCTCCATGGCGGGCCTGATGGTCATAGGTGTCATCAAACTCTTCGGGATTGACGCCCTGACCGCCCAGAATGGGATGGAAATTGCCAAAGCCAATGCGATTACCGGTACCGCTATGGGATTGTTTTATGCCCTCTGCAATGGATTCGGCCGCATCGCCTGGGGCTTCATCTCGGACAAAACCGGCCGGAAAAACGCCTTGGTCATTTTAAGTGCCATACAGGGCGTAACCATGCTTCTGTTTTACAGCATCGGCAAATTCGAATTAGGCTTGTACCTGGGCGCCGCTTTAATCGGATTCAACTACGGTGGTTGCTTTGCCCTCTTTCCCGCCGCCACGGCCGATTTGTTCGGAAACAAAAGTCTGGGAACCAATTACCCCTGGCTTTTCCTGGCCTATGGTGTGGGCGGAATCATCGGACCGGTGCTCGGTGGGGCCATGGGCGACGCCAAGGCCTGGATGTGGGCCTTTATCCCGGCCGGTGTAGCCTGTTTACTGGTAGCGGCTCTGGTCACCAGGTTGAAGACTCCAACCCTGAAAGCCTGACCGCATCCGAATACAATGCAGAAATTGAACCCCATGGTTTCTCCCTTGGAAAAACCGTGGGGTTTTTTATGACGGAACCGCCTATAGTTTTTCCTTGAGAACTATCCCGGCTGGTTGTATTATCCCCATTTTAACAGATAGGTATCCCTAGGAAAACGTGAGGTTGCCAGGATGGCACATAAAAAGTCAATGAAAGTGGAAGGGCAACTGGATTTTGCCTTTGATGAGTCGGAGGCGGCGGTTGCGGTGATGGAACAGAAGGCTCAACACCCCAAAAAACCAGCCGGGCCGGTGAAAAAAGAAACGGCAAAACCGGCAGTCAAAAAAGAGCCGGAAGATGAAGATAGCAAGAATGAGCTAAAGGAGGCTTCCCCTCGCTCCCGCCGAAAAACCCAACAGATTACCGATGATCAAATCGAAGCCAAGGCCAAAGATATGGCCTCCCGTCAGCAGGAAATCAGCATCAGTGAGTTTTTCGCCAAAAACCGCCACCTGTTGGGTTTCGACAACCCCCGCAAGGCCCTGTTGACCGCCATCAAAGAGGCGGTGGACAACTCCCTGGACGCCTGCGAGGAAGCCCAAATCCTGCCCGATATCGAAGTCGGCATCAAACAGACCGGCGAGGACCGCTTTTGTGTCTGGGTCCAGGATAACGGCCCGGGCATTGTCAAAAGCCAGATCCCCAATATCTTCGGCCGCCTGTTGTACGGCAGCAAGTTTCACACCCTGCGCATGGCCCGCGGCCAGCAGGGCATCGGTATCTCCGCCGCTGGGATGTATGGGCTTCTAACTACCGGTAAAAGTGTGAAGATCGACAGCAAAACCGGCCCGAAAAGCCAGGCTCACCATTATGAGCTGCAGATTAACACCAAGAAAAACCGCCCCGAAGTGATTGTGGAGGCCCCCGTAGAATGGTCGGTGCGCAGCGGCACCCGCGTCGAAATCGAACTCCAGGCCCGCTATCAGAAAGGCCGCCAAAGCGTCGATGAATACCTGATGCAGACCGCCATTACCAATCCCCATGCCCAAATCCGCTATCTGATGCCCGACGGCCAGGAACGGCTTTTTTCCCGCTCCGTCCAGGAGGTGGTGAAAGTCCCCAAAGCCGTCAAGCCGCATCCCTACGGGGTCGAACTGGGCATCTTGTTGAAAATGGCCAAAGACTCCCAGTATAAAACGATGGCCTCGTTTTTACAGGAGGAGTTTTCCCGTATTAGCGACCGCGTCAGCCAGGAAATCTTGAAGAAAGCCAAACTATCCGCCCGGCAAAATCCCCACACCCTCACCCATACCGAAGCCGAAAAGCTGTATCAGACCATCAATGAAACCAAAATCATGGCCCCCAGCACCAGTTGCGTGGTCCCTATCGGGGAGGCGGAAATCCTCAAGGGTCTTCAGCAGGTCGTCACCGCCGATTTCTATACCTCCTGTACCCGCCCGCCGGCCGTCTATCGCGGCAATCCCTTCCAAATTGAAGTGGCCCTGGCCTACGGCGGAACCGGAATCGGCGATACCGACGATGAAGACAGCGATACCGCCAAAAACGAATCCCCAAACGGCGAACAGGAATTAATGCGGGTCCTCCGCTTTGCCAATCGCGTTCCCCTACTCTACCAGCAGTCGGCCTGTGCCATTTTCAAGTCCATCATGCAGACCAACTGGCGGCTCTACGGCCTCTCGCAAAGCCGCGGCGCCCTGCCGGCCGGACCCGTCACCGTCATCGTTCATATCGCCTCCGTCTGGGTCCCCTTCACCTCCGAAAGCAAGGAAGCCGTCGCCCACTATCCCGAAATCATCAAGGAAATCAAACTGGCCCTCTCCGATTGCGGACGGGGGCTGGGCCGCTTCCTGCGCGGCGTCAAACGCCAGCGGGACGAAGCCCTCAAACGCAGCTACATCACCAAATACCTCCCCGCCATCGGCGAAGCCCTCAAGGATATCCTCACCCTGAAAGATAGCCAGGTGCAAAGCGTCTTATCCAACCTGGAAGTGGTCCTGGAACAAAGCCGGAGTAAATCCTGAGTATGTATAAACTCTGGCTTTCAGTTTTTGGCGCCGGGTTCTCACCCCTGATTCCGGGCACCTGCGGCTCCGCGGTGGTGGCCATCCTCTTTCTCCTTCTTGCGCTGCTGGGAACCGGCCCGCTGCCCTTGCTGCTGGTGCTGCTGGTCGTAGCCATCCACGGCGCCGTGGTTACGGTCCTCTTTGGCGACCGGGCCATCGCCCAATATGGCCAAGACCCTAGCATGATCGTCAGCGACGAACAATGCGGCCAGGCAGTTACTTATTTATGGCTGTGGTCGTTTACGAATGGAACTGCAGAAAAAATCACGATTGCATTGGCAGGCTTTATCCTGTTTCGGATTTTTGATATCCTCAAACCCCCGCCCGTCCGGCAGTTGGAAAAGGTCAAAGGCGCTTGGGGTGTCCTCTTGGATGATATCATGGCGGGATTCTATGCCGGGATCATATTGCAAATCTGCTATCATCTCCGCTGGCTGGATATGCTCTGGCAATAATTTATAACCAATAGGAAATGGAAATGACCGCTGAATATTCGATTGAAACCTGTCAGAAATTGATGCAGGAATTCCAGGCCTGCCGACTGCATCGTCCCCTGCGGATCAGTCATTATGATCCCGGTACGGAGCTGCACTATGAAGTGACCGGTGTCGTACCGGCTGTCAGCGCAAAACTGCATTTGCAGGTGGAAAAATTCGTCGGTGGCGGTTTTGCCGGCCAAGTGTACCGTGTCAAGGTTTTGCATCTTGAGGCGGAACCAGGCTGTCTTCCGGGGATTCAGGTGGGCGGCTTCTATGCCGTGAAAATCCTGATCCCACCATCCCGTTTTTCCCTCTTCTTCCGCAATGCGGTGTATGGCCTCGGGTTCCAGGGTCCCTTCCAGTTGCAGGTCAATCCTGCCGCCGCCCGTGCTGGCGTATTATGGCAGAAATTCATCCGCCGCGCGGCCAAAATCCGCTTTGGCGACGAATCTTGTGTGGTGGATGTCCTGGCCACCTTTATCGACTCTCAAGTGGGCAGTTGCGGCGAAATCAGCGAGTGGGTCGAGGGCCGGACCTGGCGCTTCGAGGTGGACGATCATGTGGACCTCCTGAAACGCTGGAAAAAAGGACAACCGGTGGAGGAAACCAAAGTTGGTTCCCCGGAGTACCGGGCCAAATACCGGTTCATGAAAGAATTTGTCCGGCTCCTTCATGAAATCGGAGCCCCGGAATTCGCCCGGCAATATGAATGGTCCACCTGCAAAAGTCAGCCCAACTGCCTCAAACGCACCGAAACCGACAGTACTCCCGAAACCGGTCTGGTCGCGGTGGACTTTCGGGCCGGTTTGGCCCTGCTGCCGTTCCTGCCCATGAGTCCCGGCGATTTCAAACTGATCGGCAAAGGGATTGCCCGCGGCAGCCTGGTCCAGTTTGACCGGGGCAATCTCGAAAAACTGAAAACCTTTATCGACGCCCACCCGGACGATTTCTCGGACATGACCGGGGCCTTTCAGGAATTGACCGAAGCAGAACGTATCTATCGCGATTCCCTGCCGGATATTACGCACAACCATGTCCGTTTGCTCTACAGCCGCCCCTTATGGTCCACCATCGCCGATCGTGCCGTCACCGGCTGGGAAGTTCGCAATATCACCGACGAAAAAACCACCCAAAAGCTGCGCGGCAGCCGGCTGGCGGTCCTTCTTTTTGCCTTCCTGGGTCTGATCCCGCTGCTGGGCGGGTTCCTGCGAAAAATCTGGGGCCGCTCGGACTATCGCCACCATTATTCCCAAATGCTCACCAGCCGGGATTATTTCCGCCGGGCCTTGCGCGGCCGGATGGCCGAATCCCTCATCCTCTGGCATCGCGCCGGCAGAGTCACTTCCCAGAAAGCCCCGTTGCTATTGCAGCAGTATGCCCGCTTTTTCGGCCACTGGCTGCTTTCCTTTTTGCCCCTCTTTATCCATCGCGCCTGCACCGATTGGCAGTATTGCAAAAATGTATTCGCCTATATCGCCATTCGCCCCGTAAAATTATACTTCAACGCCGAGCTGCGCGAACAATGGCTGCGCGATATGGTGCTGGAAGGACAGAAACATCATATGCTGACCCGCGGTGATGCTGACACCATCCTCTCGCAGCTCAAGGAACCATTCATCCAGAAGTATCTAAAAAGCCTGGCCGTTCACGTCTGTACCCTGCCGGTAACCCAACTGGTTTCTGTCACCATCGCAATTATCTATTATTTCACCCATCGCCAGGACCCCAACGCCTGGGCCGTAGGATTGGGAATCATCGCCGCTTTCCAGGTGATACCTATCTCACCCGGTTCGCTCTGTCGTGGTTTGTACGTCGTGTACCTGGTCATCCGCGAAAAGAATTTCAAGGACTATAACATCGCCGTCTTCCTCGGCTTTTTCAAGTACATCGGGTATCTGGCCTTCCCCATCCAGATGGCCTACCGCTATCCCGTCCTGGCCCGCTTCATGGCCGGCCACTGGGCCACCGGTGCGGTCCATATCGTCCCTGTCTTCGGCGAACGCGGCGCCCTATTGGAACATGGCGTCTTTTCCCTCTTTTACAACTGGCCCCTGACCATTCGCCGCCGTATGCAGTTGCAGGCCAATCTGCGCCAGCAGAAAAAACCGCGCCGCTGGCACCTCATCCCCATCGTCCTATTGGCCGCCGCCGGAACCTCTCTGGCGGAAATCATATACCTGAAACACTATGAAGTGCTGCCGCATCCCCATCTCAAAGAATTATGGTGGCTGGCAGCCCTGCTTCCCCTGCTTACCGGCATGGCGATTACCCTGGGCGCCGGCGGTGCCTCCCTTTCCCGCCGGATCATCTACTCAGCCATAGGGGGGGTAAGCCTGGCCTTCCTCTCCGCCGGATTTCACACCTGGCTGAACGGGACAAATCCCGTATCGGCTGAAAATCCCGCCCCCTCAGCCGTTCTGGCCATCTTTCTGCTGGCTTTTCTCTGGCGGACTTTTATCTTTACCATCTTCTCCGTCCTGGGAACCATCGGCACCGAACTGAAACGCCCGGAACCTAAGTTCTTATAAATAAAGGTTTTTCGTAAATATAGAATCCGCAGTCAGGATGATTCTTGCGTTCGGGTAGCACTTGGAGCAATAGGGACTATTTTCTTGCTTCCCAGCCGGCAAATTGAGTATAATTTAATAAGTCCATGATTATGTATGTTTTGAAAAAGAAAAGGATTTGGCCGTATGTCCATATCTTTTAGTAGTTTATGTGATGATTTTTATGCCAATATGAATCTCAATACCGAGTTGGAACTCCCAACCGAGCGGGATACCATATTGCATTTTTTCGAGCGGATTCAGCGCCAGTTCCCCACCATGAATACCTTCTACCAGCGGGAAACCGGCGATTTCTGCCTCGATGAAGACCGCGAATCAGGCTCCTATCGCTGGATCACCATCGAAAGAGACCGCATCTGCAGCGGGTTCGTCAATCCGCCTTCCCTGGAGGCCGCCGACGAGCAGCACCGCCTCATTCTGGACCTGGCCCCCTTTACCCTGGGCATCAGCAATCTGGACATCGATTCCCTCGACGTCCTGTTCGGCATGGATTTCGATTACCAGGGCAATCACGACGAGATTCTCGCCGAGGCCCTCTACCGGAACACCCCCTTTGCCTCCCTGCTTGATCTGCCCCATGCCAGCCCCCTGGGCTTTGACCCGGCCATCCTGATCGGACTGTCCGACGACTGCCGCCTCCAGGCCCGGATTTCCTTCGAATCCCGCACCGGCGCCTACCAGGTCCGCACCGGCAAATTCAAAGAGGAAGATCAACTAAGTCTGTATCTTTCCATCCGCCAGTATCCCACTCCCGTCCGGAGCTTCTCCAGCCTGGAGTCCTACCAGTACCAGCGCCAGCTCTGCACGGACATCATGATCGATAAAATGATCCCGAATTTCGTCAATCCGATTGTGGGAGCCATTGCACAAAGAAGATAAACCAGATTCGGTTGGGTTGGAAGTTTTGATCTTCGATTAAGAAGAAAAGGGGATTGAAAGCGATTCGCTCTTTTCTGGATGGGTACGGTTGCCAGCATTGAAATTCGGTGTTTCTTGTTGCTGATCTTTGTGTCGTTCCATGCCCTCGAAGCGAACGAAAAACACAACGGATGACAGAAATCAGGCACTAGCTAAAATCATCTGGTGCATACAGGGTATATTTCGTTTCAGGCGCTATGAAATTGGTCCTTCAATCCGCTTTATCGCCTACCCTCCAGACTCCGATTCGATAGCTGCCATACGGAGGATAGCTATTCCCATCGGCTCCCACTCGCAGCAAAACAGTCTGCCCGGTCGCGAGTGGCATTTGTAGCCGTGGATACGATATGTATTGATTCGTGAAATCTCCCAGAGTGAGGATCGTGCTGCATTGCAGCGGCGAACTGCCACAGCTCTCAAACAGCGATAAGGTGGCCGTGTAAAAATCGGTATTCCAGAGAATAAAGGTGTATTCACCGTCCTGGCTGGCAGTAAAGGAATGCCACACATCTAGATTATCATGACTTCCGCATAAGGTAATATCCGTCCCTTCGGCATAGGTGTTGTTGCCGGAATAAATAATTCCCAATGGCAGCGGTATGGCGTTTTCGCAGAGATTATGTGCCGGCGGCGGTGTCAGATCACCCAGCCAGTGTTTGGCAAAAATGGAATAATCCGTCAGGTCTACAAACGAATCCCCATTAATATCCGCTTCTGAACAAAAGCTGTTGGCAGTGCTGCAGCCGGTTTCCAGCCACTGGGCGGCAAATAGGGCCAGGTCCGCCAAATCGGTATCCTGGTCATAGTCGATATCCCCCGGCAGAGAACGGGAAGTCGTAAAGGACCAAACCGGTCCCATCAAATCGCCATCCGGTCCATGAGCGACTACAAACCACTTGTAAACCGTCTCCGGCCACAAGGGATACCCATAGATTGAACTGAATTGGCAATTGGGTTCTGTCAATCCGGAAGCAACCTTATCAAAATCCGCCAGAATCTCACCCTCCCAGCAGGCATATACATCGTACGTTACCGGGGTCGGCCCGTTATAGAACCAGGATGCCTCTATCGGGGCAATAATATTTCGTTCCTGATCGGTTGGTCTGGGATGAGCAATGATCGGTGTATTCGTAATAAATACCGCCACAGCCAGATCATGGGAAAAGCTTTCCTGCGAGTTGGAATAGCATAGGCCGTCTCCTTCCCCCGACGCCATCCACGCGAAACGGCAATACGATTCAATACCCCGAATCGAAATCCACCCGGTCGGTGCCGGTATTTCCAGAAAAGGCAGGGCTATACGGAACTGCTGAAGGTTTCCGTATCGGCTATACTGTACACCCGTATCAATCCGCTCGGAGGGAAAATAGTCCGAATAGATACTTGCCCCCGGTACTCCGCCACTATCTGCGTAAATTCGAACCTGAAAATAGTCCTGCCAGCTATATTCCGGTTCCTGACAGTAAAAATAGTATTCATCAAAGGTAATTCCCCAAAAAACAATTTGATAGAGATACCTTCCGTCGGTTTCAAAATTTTCCATCGCAGTATGGGATAAATCTTCATCACTTGCCAGTGCACTCCAGCCGCCATATGGCGATACCGGCAGTTGACAGATGGAATTTCCCGCCGGGCACCCGGGCAGAAGATCCCCCTGGGTAATCGAAATCTGATAATCCCCCGCGGATCCGCCCTCGCCATCCGCGATAATATAATATGTCTGATACCCCTGTAAGGGTACATCGTATAAATGCGCATCCGTGGTGAAATCCATAAGTGTCTGATCGTCCAGATTGCAGGCTATCAGATCACTTTCCTCACACCCGTTTTTGTACACCGCTACCTTAGGATCAAATCCGGCCCCTGCCAGATGAATATTGATTCCCATGTCCGCTTCGGGGGTAAACTGATAAACCACATCGGGCGAAACAGACGCTTCCTGGCCGCAGAGAAAATCCATATCATGATGAAAATCACCGCTGTTTTGTGTATCCGTATAGGGCAGTGAATCAACCACCAAAGGATTCTCACAGGTATCGCCCGGCTGGCTGGGTGTCTGAAGAACCACCTGGATATCATCGATATAGACGATCTCCGCCGGTAAGCCCGAATAGTCCGCACTGCCGAACTGAATCTGAAAGGCACTCATATCCGCCATATGACTGGTCGTGATATCCGCCAGCGTTTGACCGTCTTCCGTAAAACTCCATCCCGTGGGAGTAACCCTCAGTTCAAAAGTCTTGTAGCTCGACGGAATGGCCCGAGCGATATAATCCGCCGTTCCATTTGAGTCGATCCGCCGAAAATGATTCCAGGGATAGGTTGTCCAGGTCCCATAGGCCGCCAATACATACTTACTTTCATCACCGGCCTCGAAAAACCGCAGGTTGAATTCTCCCGTATCTGCCGCGGTCACCTTCCATTTCCCGGTCACGATAACCGCCGTCCAGTCGTTAGGCAGAGGGATACTTTTCGAGGCCAGATACGCTACATGTGTGCTTACGTTATCGCCGTACACTGAAGCCCGCAGTTGATTGCTGTCGATATCGACTGAGCAGGACACCGAATTGGTAATAACTACATCCCATTTACTTGGGTTTGGTTCCGCTGTATCAAAATTATCCTCCAGCACCACTGTCTGGTCCATCGCATACCCAGAATATCCTCCTGACACCAATGCCAGAAGTCCCATATAGATACCGAATCGTTTCATCGCTCTTCTCCCAAAACCTTTTGCCTGTTACTGATTATCGGAAAAGGAATTGATAAACATTTCTGAAAAATTTCATTTACCCATTTGACGTCCAATAATTTGGCGTATAATACCGCAATATCTTTTGCCGGCGATCTGGTTCTCCGGCTGAATATTGGAACGAGTTTACATACAGAAAAGGAATTATCCGGTATGCCTCCCCAGTTTGTCTTTGAAATGCGTAATGTCGGTAAAAGTTACGGCGACAAGGTTGTCCTCCGTGATATCTCCCTCTCCTTCTTCTACGGCGCCAAGATTGGCGTCATCGGCGAAAACGGCTCCGGCAAAAGCACCCTGCTGCGCATCATGGCCGGCCTTGACACCGATTTCCAGGGCGAAACCAAACTTTCCCCCAAAATGAAGCTCCGCTACGTTGCCCAGGAACCCCAGCTCGAACTGGATAAAACCGTCCGCCAGAACCTCCAGACCGCCATCAAGCCCACCCTCGATATGATCGAACGGTTCAACGCCATCTCCGAACGGATGGCTGACCCCCAGCCGGGCGATGATATGGATAAGCTGATGGAGGAAATGGGCGTCCTCCAGGACAAAATCGATGCCTGTGAAGGGTGGGAAACCGACCGCCTGATCGACATCGTTTCTGACGCCCTGGTCCTGCCGCCCGATGATGCCCCCGTGGCCCGTCTCTCCGGCGGGGAACGCCGCCGCGTCGCCCTCTGTGTGGCACTCCTGGAAAAACCTGACCTGCTCCTCCTGGACGAACCCACCAACCACCTCGACGCCGAAACCGTCCAGTGGCTGGAAACCGCCCTCCGCGACTACCACGGCACTGTCATTATCGTCACCCACGACCGTTACTTCCTTGACAACATCACCAAATGGATCCTCGAACTGGAAAACACCCGCGGGCTGCCCTTTGAGGGAAATTATTCCTCCTGGCTCAAACAAAAAGCCGAACTCCTGCGCATCGCCGAGAAGAAGGAATCCCAGCGGCAGAAAACCCTCGCCCGCGAACTGGACTGGATCAACACCTCCGTCCGCGCCCGCAACCAGAAAAACCAGGCCCGTATCAACGCCTACGAAAAAATGGTCGGCCAGGCCGCCATCGACGCCCGCGGCGATGTCCTCATCCAGATTCCCACCGGCCCCCACCTGGGTGATAAGGTCCTCACCTTCCAGAATGTCTCCAAGGGCTATAACGGAAATAAATTGATTGAAAACTGCTCCTTCGACCTGCCCAAAAACGCCATCGTCGGCGTCATCGGCCCCAACGGCATCGGCAAAACCACCCTCTTCCGCTTAATCACCAAACAGGAACAGCCCGACTCCGGTGCCATCGAGATCGGCTCCACCGTCGCCATCGGCTATGTGGACCAGCACCGCGATGCCCTGGACAACTCCAAAACGATCTTCGAGGAAATCACCGGCGGCAAAGATACCATCGACGTCGGCGGCGCCTCCATCGCCTCCCGTGCCTATGTCGCCCGCTTCAACTTCCGCGGCGCCCAGCAGCAGAAAAAAACCTCCGAATGTTCCGGCGGCGAACGCAACCGCATCCACCTGGCCAAGATGCTCCGCTACGGCGGCAACCTCCTGCTCCTCGACGAACCGACCAACGACCTCGACGTGGACACCATGCGCGTCCTCGAACAGGCCATCATCGACTTCCAGGGCTGTGCCATGGTTATCAGCCACGACCGCTTCTTCCTCGACCGCATCTGCACCCACCTGCTCAT
>JAKQBU010000602.1 GCA_029573975.1 Planctomycetota bacterium | reverse complement strand
ATGGGCACCGCGGTCGGTCATCTCTCCGCCGCCGCATTCCAGTATGTAGCGCCAATAGAAATGGCCGCGCCGGCGGGTATAGGGATACCAGGTCGTGGGACCCAGCCACATATCGTAATCCAGTCCCGGCGGAACCGGCATGGTCGGCTGAGGGCCGATGGCAATTTGATTGTCCACGGGCATATTGATGCGGATTGTGTGCAATTTACCAAGGCGGCCATTGCGGACCAGTTCGCAGGCAAACCGGACGCTGCTGCCGGACCGCTCGTGGCTGCCCGTCTGCAATACCCGTTTATAACGTTTCACCGCCTCACAAACGGCCCGGCCTTCCGGGATGGAATTGACCAGCGGCTTCTCACAATAGATGTCCTTGCCGGCCTTGGCGGCGGCGATGGAAACCAGGCCATGCCAATGGTCGGGCGTGCATACCGTCACCGCATCAATATCCTTGCGGGCCAGCAGTTCGCGGAAATCATTATAGCCGTCGCAGCCCTTGTAGGTGCCGTCGGCCTTTTGCTGGGCATAATATTTTTCCGCGCGCTGGCGGGCGGGATTGCGGCCGGCGGTCGTACTGCCTTCAAACTGATACAGTTTATCATAATCGTCGCTGCCCTCGTTGACATCGCAGATTGCGACCACCTGGACATCGGGCTGTTCCAGAAACGCCAGCATATTCCAGGTCCCCTGCCCTCCGGCTCCGATGCAGCCCATTACAATCCGGTTGCTGGGAGCCACCGTGCCATCCAGTCCCAGTGCGGAAGATGGAATGATATACGGGAAACCTATCGCGCCGGCGGCGGCCAGCGAGGTCTTCTGCAAAAATTTCCGTCTGGATATCTTCATGGCATGTTCCTTTTTGAAAGTCTTACCATAGCCATTCTTTTCTATCCAATATTCCACGGGCTGCGGCGCGAGCGGGCAAGCAAACGATTCCCTTCTTCACAGTTGGTGAACCGTTCCTGCACCGGGTCCCAGTGCAGGGGCAGGCCCAGTTGATACGCCAGGTTGCCCAGGTGACAAACGGTAACGGACCGGCAGCCGGTCTCCACATCACAGATGGGTTTACTGCGAGTGCGGATGGCCTGGAGCCAGTCGGCATAATGATTGTCACTTTCGTATAAGTGAATCTCCTGGGGGCCTATAACCTGCCGCATCAGGCTTTCGGGCCAGGTTTTCAGGTAGCCCCGGTTCACCTCCACCTTTCCTTCCGTTCCGGTGAACAGGGTACCGTTGGCCTCATCGCGGGTCATGGTCACACCATTGGCGTACTTGTAAGTCAGGACTTTATAGTCTTTGCCGTCCGGTGGGATAATCTCCACCGGGCCGCTTTCATCCATCCCCAGGCCCCACTGGGCAATATCGAAATGATGGGCGCCCCAGTCCGTCATGCCGCCGCCGGAATAATCGCGGTAATTCCGCCAGTTGGGATAGATATCGATGCTGATATGGGGGGCCAGTTCCGAATGAAAGGGCCGCCAAGGTGCCGGCCCCAGCCACCGGTCCCAATCCAGATAATCCGGCACCGGTTCCGCCGGCAGGTAACATTCTTCCGAAGGGCCGCCGATATTCACAGTAACCGTTTTCAACTCTCCAATATACCCATTCCGCACCAGCTCGCAGGCAAAACGGAATCCCGACATGGAACGCTGCATACTGCCGGTCTGAAACACCCGCCCATACCGCCGGACCGCCCGGACCATGGACCGGGCCTCGGCAATTGTCAGGGAGAGGGGTTTTTCACAGTAGATATCTTTGCCGGCCTGGGCGGCCTCAATCACCGGTATTTCGTGCCAGTGGTCGGGAGTGGCAATGACTACCGCGTCAATATCATCCCGTGCCAACAGTTCCCGGAAATCGCGGTAGGCGGCACACTCCATTTTATGGGATTGGCCGGCATAATGGTTTTGGGTAATCTCCTTGGCACGATTCAACTTCAGGTTATCTACATCACTCACCGCCAAAACCTGCGTGCCGGGCGTATTCAGGAAAGCGGACAAAAGTCCGGTTCCCTGTTTCCCCACCCCAATAAAACCAAGGGTAATTCGGTCATTGGGGGCAACAGTACCTGTCCTGCCTAATACAGAAGAGGGAATGAGCTGGGGAAAACCAATCGCTCCCACAGTGGCGGCTAGGCTATTTTTCAAAAAATCACGACGATTTCCTTTCACCTTGCATTTTTTGGGCATCCGGGATTACTCCAAAATCTAGCGCAATATCATTTCTACAGACCTATGCGTACTTATAATGATTCAAAACCGGGCATGACGTTAGGTCAAAACTGGGAAGAACACAATCCGGCTGGCCCAGGATTCGATTTATTCATCAAACGAGGCGTCAAAGGCCCTTTTGGACGGTTCAAAATCAACCGAACGGACAAATTCACAGGCCTCCAGGGCGCCGTGCTCGCGATCCATCCCGCTGTCTTCCCATTCGACGGAGAGAGGACCGTCATAATTGGCACGGTTCAAGGCGCGAATGATTTCCTCAAAATCAACTCCGCCCCGTCCGAGCGAGCGGAAATCCCAGCCTCTGCCGGCCTGACCAAAATTCAGATGGGACGCCAGTATCCCGCTGCGGCCGTCCAATTGCAATGCGGCATCTTTCATGTGCACATGATAAATCCGATTGGGAAATTCGTTGATAAAACAGGCCGGGTCAACCATTTGCCAATGCAAATGGCTGGGGTCAAAATTAAATCCGAAGGTCTCGCGACCACCGACCGCTTCCACCGCCCGTTTGGCTGTGATCAGATCAAAGGCAATCTCGGTCGGATGCACTTCCAGGGCGAATTTCACACCGCATTCATCAAAGACATCCAGAATCGGATTCCACATCTTGGCAAAATAGGCAAACCCAGCATCAACCATCTCGTCAGAGACGGGCGGAAAACTATATAGCATATGCCAGATGGACGAGCCGGTAAAACCGTTGACCACCTTGATCCCCAGATTTTTGGCGGCCCGGGCGGAATTTTTCATCGCCTCCACAGCCCATTCCCGTTTCTTCTTGGCATTGCCGGCACATTCCGCCGGTGCAAACATATCCGTCCGCGAATCATCGTTTGGGTCACAAACCAGTTGCCCGGCCAGGTGATTGCTGATGGCGAAAAGCTGGAGGTCGTTTTTTTCCAGGATCGCCAACTGCTTTTTGCAATAAGCCTTATCCTTGGCGGCCTTGGCGACATCCATATGATCGCCCCAGCAGGCCAGTTCCAGGCCGTCGTAGCCCCAGCCGGCCGCCTTTTCCGCTAAAACTTTCAGTGGTAAATCCGCAAATTGCCCCGTACAAAGTGTTACTGGTCTTGCCATTTTTATTCTCCATATTGTAAGTGGTTATTTAAAAATACCTTACGTTTAACGTTTCATTTTGGTCCATTTGGACTTGCTCTTGGCACTGGTTAGCAGGGTATCGATAAACAGCATGCCCCGCAGACCGTCGTCCACCTTGGGAAAATCACTTTCCAATTCGGTTGGCTTGGTTTTGGCCAGATGTGCCCGCAGCGTATCGGCAAAATTGCAGTAGGTATTGGCAAAGGCCTCGATAAAGGCTTCCGCATGGCCCGAAGGCAGCCGGGTGCCCCGGGCAGCGGCCTTACTCTTGGCGGCGATATAGCCGTTGCCGCGCCGCCAGACCTGCAATGGAGTATCCGCTTCCTTTACATATAGATAGTTGGGATGTTCCTGATGCCATTCCAGACTCTTGTTTTCGCCATAAATCCATATGGCCAAACCGTTTTCCTCACCGATGGAAATCTGGCTGGCGTGGAGCACGCCCCGGGCGCCGTTGTTGAAATGAAGCAGGCAGTTGCCGTCATCATCCAGGCGGCGGCCCTTTACGAAGGTGGTTAAATCCGCACATATCTCCGTGATTTTCAAGCCGGTTATGTACTCCGAGAGATTTTCCGCATGGGTCCCGATATCGCCCATGCAGCCGGCCCCCCCGCTCTGCTTGGGATCGGTTCGCCAGGACGCCTGCATCTGCCCGGTCTTCTCAATCGCGGTCGCCAGCCATCCCTGCGGGTAGATCACCACGATCTTCCGGATATTGCCCAGATCCCCCTGCCGCACCATATCCCGCGCCAGCTTGACCATCGGATAGCCGGTATAATTGTGCATCAGGCCGAAAACCTTACCGGTTTTGGTGACGATTTTCTTCAAATCGCGGGCTTCCTGCACATTCAGCGTCATCGGTTTTTCGCACATGACATGGAATCCGGCCTGCAACAGGTCCCGGGCGATGGGGAAATGCCAGTTATTGGGAGTAGTCACAGCCGCAAAATCGATTCGCTCTTCCGCGGGCAGTTTCAGTTCCTTTTCAATCATCTCGGTATAGGTCGAATACACCCGTTTGGGATCGAGGCATAATTCCTGGCCCATTTGTTTGGATTTATCCGGGTTGATATCGAAAGCACCCGCCACCAGCTCAATCCCGCCGTCCAGCCGGGCAGCCTTGCGGTGCACTTCCCCGATAAAAGCTCCCGGTCCGCCCCCAACCATACCCATCCTCAGTTTGCGATTCAGCTTCATGTTTTTTTCCTTTCGCAAAAAATTCCGGTTTATTCCTTTACGTCAATATAAATTCATGTGAAACAGCGAGTTAAAATCAATCTAATGCGGCTGGTCGCAGATGCCTGAACCTGATGAAATGACTAAGTTTAATCATTCGTGAATATAATTCAATATAATTCCGACTCCCTTCCTCTTTTCAATTGCTTCTTCCATGCAAAAGATTCATCACCAGCATACATCCATCCTGAGATTCTGGCCGCTTAATTCTGCATTTTCCAGTAATTTTGGTTGACAATACCTGAAAAAAAACGGTTAATCTACCAAAATTAGCCATTGGTAAATTTTATACAAAAATTTCCCATGAAAAAAACATCCAAAGTACAGCCTGCGATTTTTTACGATGTGGACCGGACCTACCGGGCCGATTCCTGTGAACCGCTGCGGAAAGCCAAGGAAAGAGGGGAACTGGCCCATGCCGCCTTTGCCCGCCGGAGTTATCCGGGCTACAGGCTGCCGCCCAAAATCATGCCGGAACTCTGTGTCGCCTGTGTGTGGGATGCCAAACAGGATCAAACCTGGGGTCTGCCGATGCACCGCAACGAGGGGATCGAACTGGGCTATCTGACCCGCGGGAAACTGGATTTCATCGTCGAAGAAAAATTATACAAACTCAAGAGCGGCGCCCTGACCGTAACCCGGCCCTGGCAGCCGCACAAAGTGGGCGACCCGCTGGTCCATGCCAGCCGCATGCACTGGCTGATTCTGGATGTCGGGGTCCGACGGCCCAATGAGGCGTGGAAATGGCCCAACTGGTTTACCTTCTCTCCCGGCGATTTGGCCCGCTTGACGGAACTGTTACGCTATAACGAGCAGCCGGTCTGGCAGGCCAACGAACGAATCGAACGCTGTTTCGAAAATATCGCCGAATATGTCAGCACCGGCCAGCCGGAACAGGTCCAGACCCGCCTGCAGCTCAACATCAACGAATTGTTTCTGGAAGTGTACGAGATGCTCCAGGAGCAGGACATTCAGCTCGATTCCCATCTGGCCACCACCAAGCGCAATGTCGAGATGTTCCTGGAAGCACTGCCCAAACATATCGATTACCCCTGGACGCTGGAGTCGATGGCCAAACACTGCGATCTGGGCCGCTCCCGCTTCACCCACTACTGCCGGCAGATCACCAACATGTCCCCCACCGAATACCTGATCCATTGCCGCATCGAAGCGGCCAAAAATATCCTGAAATATCATCCCCACAAAAAAATAACGGAAATCGCCTTTTCCTGCGGTTTCGAATCCAGCCAGTATTTCGCCAATGTCTTCAAACGCTACGTCGGCTGCTCCCCCAAGCTGTTTCGCGCCGGGTGACTAAAAGGGACATCAGGAAAGGCCGGATTCTTTCATCATATCCCGCAGATGTTCGAGTTCTTTCCGGAACCGTTCCTTCATTTTTTCATTCGCCGGGTCATCCGGATCGGAGGTTTCACCCCGTTCTTCCCGCTGCGGTTCTGCCGCCGGCCGGCAGCGATTTCTTGCCTCGGCTTCACCCGGTGATGGTTTGGCCTTTTCCCCCAGTTCTTCCTGGGTTTTCCGTAGTTCCTGCTGGGCCGTATCCAGGCAGAGTTGGGTTTCCTGCTGCTGTACTTGCCATAGCTGCTGCTGTTCTTCCCACTGCTGATTCACCTTCTGTAACGTCTCTTGTAATACCTGATATTTAGCCGACCAGTCTTGTTCTATCCGCCGTAATTTCTCCGTAAGGCGCTGTATGTCTTCTTCCCGCTGCTCTCGCTGTGCCCGCTGCTGCTGGAGTTCGGACTCCAGAATCTGATATCGCTGAGCCCAGTCCTGGTCCAATTGGTGGATGTGATTCTGAGCCTGATTCTGTTGTTGTTTTGCTTCTTTACGGTCACGATGCCATTGACTGGTTCGTCGTTTCAGCTCTTCACAAATCTTTCCCAGTTTTTCCTGTGCCGAATCCAGTTCCCGCTGGATTTTTTCCTGTTCTTTCTGCCACATGTGTTTTTCTTCTTGGTATTGCTGCTGCCATTCTGCGGTTAGGGCCTGATGGCGGAGCTGGTTCTGCTCCAGATTTTTATGCGCCGCTGCCAATTGTTCTTCCCAATGACTTCGTTCCTCTTGCCATTGATGAGTTCGCCGGTCCCATTCCTCCCCGATTTTTTTCAATTCCTGCTGAGATTTCTGCTGTTCGGTTTGCCAATACTGCTGCTCGTGTTCGTATTTCCCTTTGAGGTCCGAGAGCGCATCCTGGGCCGATTGGTATTGGCGGGACCAGTCCTGTTCCCTTTGCTGCAGTTGCTCCCGTGTCTGCGCCAATTCCTGTTGGATTTGCTGGCTCCGCGATTGCTGCTGCCGGAGTTCTGCTTGCATTTGCTCGCATCGTTGCCCCCAGTCCTCGATTTGGCCCTGGAATTTCTGTTCCGCCTCCCGCCGTTCCTGCTCCAACTCTTCCTTTTCCACCTGCCACCCTTGCCGGGATTGCTGATATTCCGCAAGGATACGGCTGAATTCCGTTTGCAGTTGTTGGCTGTGCCCGATCGTTTTTTCCAGTTCCTTCTGAACTGCATCCTGTTCCGTTTGCCACTTTTGTTTCTGTTCCTCCTGTTCCCGATTCACAGCCGACAGGGCGTCGGCAAGGGCCTGGCATCGGGCAGACCAGTGTTTCTCTGTCTTCTGCAGTTCCTCTTGTTTTTGCCGATACCGGTTTTGCTGCTGCTGAAGGTCCTTCTGGAACTGATGATTCTTTTTCTCCTGGTCTTGAAGCTGAATGCTATATTGCTGTTGCATCTCTTCCAGATATTGGCTCGTCTCAGCCAGTTGTTTCCGGTACTGGTCGCCTTCCTCTTGTCTCTGCTGGATTTCTCGATCCCGCTCTTCCCGGACCGCCTGCAATTCCTGCCGGTTCTTTTCCTGTTCCTGCCGCCATTCCTGCTGCTGATGAATCCGCTCTTGACTTGCCCTCGAAAGGGCCTCTTCCAAAGACTGGCATTTCTCCGACCACTCTTGCTGTATCTGCTGGAACTGCTGTTGTTTCTCTTGCTGCTGCTGGCCCAGTTGCTGCACGTCGGCCTCCAGCCTGGCACGCTGCTGATCCCAGCTTTTGCTGCGGCTTTGCAGCTCTTTTGCCGCCTTTTTGCTCTCCTGCCGGGCTTGTTCCCGTTCTTGCTGGTACTTCTGATTCACGTGCGACAATTCTTCTTCCACTTGTTGCCGCAGGGTATTTTGTTCTTCCGCCTCCTGCCGGGTCTTTTCTAATTCCTGCTGATAGTGCCTCTGCTGCTGTTGCCAGGTCTGATTCCGCTGTTCATATTCATCGAGCATCCGGCGGTGTTCGCTTCGCAACTGCTGATACTGACGGCTCTGTTCCTCCTGTTCCTTTTGGGTCCATATCCGCTCCGCCTGCCAGTTTTGTTTTTGCTCCTCAAACTGTTGGGATGCGGCGGCAAAGGTTTCTTCCAGCGCTTTATAGTTCGCCGCCTGGTCCTGCTCGTTTTGCCGGGAGGCCTGGCGAAGCTGCTGAAGCTCTGTTTCCAGCCGCTGCCGTTGTTGATCCCGATCCTGGAGCTGATTTCGATGCTGGATTTGCATTTCTGCCAGTTGCTGCTGAGCCTGGGCAAGATTTTCTTCCGATTGTTCCCCTGCTTTCTGCCGGGACCGGATTTCCTCCTCCAGTTTTTCCCGGATGGTGTTCCATTCCTGCCGGGTTTGTGTCTGTTCCTGCTGCCATTGCCGGCGCTCCTGGCTATATTCGGCCTGAATCCTGTCGAATTCTTTTTCGATCCGGTCCTGCTGGCTGGTTCGCTCGGCCAGTTCTTCGCGAAGTTGGTCGGCCTCCCGCTGATAGTGCTGCTGGAGCTGCGACATCTCCTCTTCCACCTGCTGCCGCCGCCGGCATTCTTCCTCCCCTTGCTTCCGGACGGTATCGATCTCCTGCTGATAGTGTTCCTGCTCGAGTTGCCATGTTTGCTGCTGCTGTTCATACTCCCGGTTGGCTGCGGCAAGTGTATCCTGTAAAGACTGATAGCGGGCGGCCTCATCCTGCCGGGCCTGCTGCAAGCATTCCTGAGCCTGCTTCAGTTCCTCATCCCGCTGCCGGCATATTGTCTGCTGCTGGTTTAGTTGCGATTCCAACTTCGCTCGCCGCCGGTCCCAGCCTTGGCTTTGTTTGTGAAATTCCTCTTCCGCTTCCTGGGACTTCTGCTGTAATTCTTCCCGTTCCACTTGCCATTTCTTTTTCTGTTCCTCCAACTTTCGGTTCGCAGCCGAAAGGGAATCCTGCAAGGACTGGCATTGGCTGGTCCAATCCTGCTGGCTTTGCTGGAATCGAACTTGTGCCTCCTGTAATTCTTGTTCTTTCTGATCGCTTTGCCGCTGCTGTTCCTGCTGTGATTGCTGTGTTACTTCCGAGAGGCGATTCTGCAGCCGGTCATATTTGGCAGACCAGTCTTTCTCCAACTGCTGCTTTTGCTCCTGTGCCTGCCGCAATTCCCCGGCCGTTCGGTTCCATTCCTGCTGAGACCTCTCTCGTTCCTGCTGCCACTCCTGCCTGGCCTGGGCATATTCAGCCTGAATCTGATTAAGTTCATTTTGTATCTGGTTACCTTGGTTGGCCCGTTCTTCTAATTCACAGCGGAATTGCTCCCTTTCCTGCTCATACCTTCGGTTCTGCTGCACCAGCTCCTCTTCCGCCTGCTGCCGCCGTCTGCTTTGCTCCTCATTCTCCTTCCCGGTCTCTTCCAGTTGCTGCCGATACTGCTGCTGCTCTGCCTCCCACGTTTGCCGCTGCCGGCCATATTCCTGCTGCATTTCTTCGGTTTCCGCCTGCGCCTGGCTCAATTGTTCCTGCCACGCTTGCCGGTTGGATTCCCATTGCCTCGTCTGGGATTCCAGTTCCTCGTGAAGGATAGCCAGTTCCTGTTGAAATTTCGTTACGGCCTCTTCCTTTTCCCAGCAGGACTGCTGAAGCTGGGATACCTGCTGCTCCGCTTCCCCCTGGATACGTTCATATTCCTTCTGGTAATATTTCTGCTCATACAGCCGGGCCTCCTCCTGCTGCTGATATTTCCGGTTGGCTCCGGCCAGTTGATCTTTTAACAAGTCATATTTGTCAGACCAGTTCTGCTGAACATGTTGTAAAAGGTCCCGAACCTGTTGAAGCTCGTCTTCTTTTTGTTGGCAGGTATTTTTCTGCTGTTGAATATCTTCTTCCAGCCGGCGGCGATCCTGATTCCAAACCAGAATGCGCTCTTCCAGCAGGTCATGCGCCTTGGCCCGCGACTCCTCCGCCAGCCGGGCCTGCTGCTGCCGCTGATGCAGCTCCTCCTCCACCCGCATCTGCTCCGTTTGCCAGGCTTGGGTTTTTTGTTCCAATTCCTCCCGGATCTCCGCCAGGGCCGTTTCCAACGCCTGCCGGCGGTTCGCCCATTCCTGGCTTTCCTCCTGCAGGGTTTTATGGATTTGATCCAGGTTTTTCTGTACCAGGCAGCGCTGGGCGGTTTCCCGTTGCAGTTGTGTATGCAGGGTAGCCTTCTCCGCCGCCCAGAGTTGGCGGGCGTTTTGAAATTCCAGTTGCTGCTGCTGCCAAACCTTCTCCAGCTCCCCACGCCGCATCTGCTCCCGCTGCCATTGGGCGGTGATGGTCCGTCGCTCGGTTGCGAAGGCTCGTTTTTGCTCTTCGCACCCCTTCCGTGTTTGGGCCAAAACCCGTTCCGCATGATTCCGCGCTGCAATCGTACCCTGCAAAACAGTATGGATATGAAGAAGCTGATTGGTGCTTTGCACCAAACGCTCCTTCAAGTCCCCATTGTTCCGGCGCAGGTTTTCTTCGTTCTCACTGTGCCGGGTCAGTTCCTCCATCAGCTCCTGCCAATTCATACTATTTCTGCCTCTCTTTATCGGGATCCTTTTCAGAGCCTGCCGTTAAAAAGCATAGATTTACATATCTTCCTTATCGACAAAGAATTGGAGGCAATTTACTTGCATTTTGGGCTTATTTGTGAATAATTCATGGTTGTTTTACGTTGGGGTTCCAGCCCCAAAACCCTGTCACGATAACCTCCCGCCAGCAGGCGAAAGGACTTTTCAGGGGAGACGGATGGAATGCGGGGATGGGATTGGAATGATTTAACTATCTTTGCGAGAAAAAGTTATGACAGAAATGCTGGTAAAAGGGAAGGAAGAGGCGTTTGCGGCGTTGCGGCAGAATTTGCAGAGTGTGATCTACGGGAAGGCGGAGTGTATCGATATCCTGCTGATTGCGATGCTGGCGGGGGGATCGGTGCTGCTGGAGGACATACCCGGGGTGGGTAAGACCACGCTGGCCAAGGCCCTGGCCCGGAGTATCGACGCTGATTTTCATCGGATTCAGTTCACGCCGGACCTGCTGCCGGCGGATATTCTCGGTTCGTCGGTGTACAACCCGGTCAGCGGGTCGTTTGATTTCCGGCGGGGTCCGATTTTCTGCCATATTCTGCTGGCCGATGAGATTAACCGGGCCTCGCCGCGGACGCAGTCAGCCCTGCTGGAGGCTATGAACGAATCGCAGGCGACGATCGAGGGGCAGAGTTATAAGCTGGAGCAGCCGTTTATGGTGCTGGCGACGCAGAATCCGGTGGATTTTCACGGGACCTATCCCCTGCCGGAGGCGCAACTGGACCGGTTCCTGGTGCGGCTGGATATCGGCTATCCGTCGGCGGAGGTGGAGGTCGATATCCTGCAATCCTATACGCACGACCATCCGCTGGAACGGGTGGCCCCGGTGCTGGATCTGAAACAGGTGCGGCGGATGCAGGAAGAAGTACAGGGGGTGCATGTGGATCCGTCGCTGTCAGGGTATATTGTCTCGATTGTAAAGGAAACACGGGAGGAGTCGCATTTGATGCTGGGGGTCAGTCCCCGCGGCTCGATCATGCTGTCGCGGGCGGCGCAGGCGGCGGCGTATTATGCCGGCCGGGATTATGTAACGCCGGACGATATTCAGCGGCTGATTCCTTATGTGCTGCCGCACCGGGTCTTACTGACCTCGAAAAGCCGCTTTGACGGGACGACCAAGGGGCAGGTAATCGAGGATATTCT
>JAKQBU010000601.1 GCA_029573975.1 Planctomycetota bacterium | reverse complement strand
TAAAACACATAATTTAAGGTAACGCAGCCACCTCTTACCCGATTCTCCCTCCTCCCGCTCCCCGGGCGTAAAATCCTCAGCCGCCCCGGAAAAATGAATCCCGCAATACGGACAGCTTGTCGCGTTAGCCGGAATCATCTGCGAACATTTCGCACATGGTACCTGCCCGCTGCTGCCCTTGCGGTATTCCGTAAAATTAATGCTGTTATGATTCTCCATCCGAAACTTCACCTCGAAACGCTCACAAATGTTTATCTACTTCATTATACCCTCCCCCCTCCGCCGCATCCATATAATTCTCCCCCCGCCCCCTAGTACCGCTGGCCTCTGGCCGGCCTCTGATATCCCCGATTCCCCCCGCCGCCCAAGTTATACCCGCCACATAAACTCCTTTTTCTTATAATGATTTTTTTTCACTAAATTCCCTTTTCATCTTCCTCATAGCATTCTGTTATTTCATGGGTTCCATAATGCCAATGATCAAAATTGCCTTGCTGGTCTTCCAGCTTGCGCCCTTTGGTTAGATTCGTGTTCACAGGCAGCTTATAAATAGTATATTCATATTTCCTGGGCAGCCTCTTGAGAAAAGCCTCCGCCTTCGCCAACGACGTAAAAATACCCATCACTACGACTTTCCCATATATGTAATGCTCAAGTACATAAACATATTTCATAATTCAATTTCTCATCACCTGCTGTGAAGAAATCCGCGATTAAACAAAAGCGTTGCGATCCCGATTACGATACCCCACCAGAATATCCGCCAAACCAACTTACAAAACGGTGATATGGCATGGATAACTTCCGCCTGACGTACGCCTATGATTTTTTCGCGCCAAGTTCTGCCTATGGGTATGATCAGGAGAAAGAAAATAGCATAATCTCCCAAAATGCCGCTAATAAAATTAATGGCAAACCAGGAACCCATCATACCCACCCCCACCAATACCTCATCTTCCAACAGCAAAACCTTCACCTTCTCTTTTCTCGTTACGATAGCACTCATCTGGATCATTGCTCCTTAAATTACTGCTTCTCTGTGGTAAAATATCTTCTCTTCTCTTCGCGCCCTTCGTGAGCTTCGTGGTAAAATCTCTTCTATCTGTCCCATATACACAATCTGCCTGCCAGCCTGTCCTGTTGACCATTCCCGATGCGATTATTACCCATTCTAACCCGTCCCATACTCCCCCGCCAGCCAAATATACCCAAAACGTCTCCCCCCTGCATTTTTCGTGTTGAAAAGCATCCTTCCCTTTCTCGCCTGTGTTCGCCCCCATCCTCCTATCCCTTCCCCATCTGGTCGGGTTGAAAGTATATTTTTCCTCTCTCTCCCAGCCCTCAAAACCAAAAATAACGACTTACAAACCAAAATCAGCACCTTTTTTCCCAGCCAGCAAAAATTTTATTTGACAAACTGGTTAATTGAGATATATTTCATATGTTAACTATACATATGTTATTATTATTTTGGATAGAAAACTATGTCGCTCGTACAGGAATTAGGATTACGCAAACCGATATTTCTTTTACCGCATGAAGTATTGCTAAATATCTATTATACCGCATCTTATGTCAAAAAAGAGGCCGACGATTTTTTCCGCTCCTTCGGCTTGACCGATGTCCAGTTCAACGTTTTGATGCTGCTCCAGCACCAGTCCGACCCGGAATCCGGCCTTAGCCAGGCCCAAATCAGTGATATGATGCTCGTAAATCGGGCCAACATCACTACCTTGATCGACCGGATGGAAAAAGCCCGCCTGGTGCGCCGCACCGCCGCCGCCGGCGACCGCCGCCGCAACATCATCGTCATGACCGACAAGGCCCGACAGCTCATGGAGCAGGTAGAACCGCTGTATGCCCGCAAAATACATGAGATTATGGCAGGCTTCGATGACCACCAGCAGCAGCAGATCATACGGAATATGGAAACAATTCGCGGCAACGTAAAAGAGGCTCTCCTGACCGCCCCTGCTAGCTTATCCATAAGCACTTAATTTTATCGGCTTTACCAGATTGCCTCGCCGCCTGCCGCCCGACCCGGAAATCAAAGAAATTGCAGATGAAAACTTGAATAACGTAAGTTTTTAGCTAGAATAAGAAAATCAGTGTCTTTTGTAATATACTCAACCTAACACTCAAAAAGGGTGATTGTAAAATGACTCGATTAAACGGCAGAAAATTCACTGAAAGCGATAAACCTTTAATTATCAACATCCCCGAAAGTGGTCCTTTATATCTTGGTATCGATGTCGGTTCGGTAAGCTGCAAGCTGGTACTTCTCGATAACCATCTGCAAGCCAGATATTTATGTTATCAGCGGCATAACGGCCGTCCCATGGAAACAGCCTTTGATCTATTGGGCAATCTGGTACACCAGATACCTGCCGATCGGATTGGAACCATGGTGGGAACAGGCAGCGCCGGTCGGGAGTTATGCAAAATTCTGGGAATTGACTTCATCAATGAGCTGATCAGCCAGGCCGCCGCCATCCGGCATCTGCATCCGGAGGTGCGTACGCTAATCGAGATGGGCGGCCAGGACAGCAAGGTAATCTTTTTAAATGAAGGAGGTTATGATTCGAAGGAAGGCGGCCAAAAAGCTATTGGGGATATGGCCGATTTTTCGGTAAATACCAACTGTGCAGCAGGTACGGGCAGTTTTCTGGACCAGCAGGCCTCGCGGCTGGGGATTCACATCGAGGATGAGTTCGGACAACTGGCGGCGCAGTGCAGCACTCCGCCGCGGGTGGCGGGCCGGTGCAGCGTGTTTGCCAAGTCGGATATGATCCATTTGCAGCAGCAGGCGACACCGGTAAATGACATTCTGGCAGGATTGTGCCTGGGGCTGGCGCGAAATCTGATGGGAAGTTTGTGCCAGGGAAAGGAAGTGGTCAAACCGGTGGCGTTTTGCGGCGGGGTGGCTAGCAATGTAGGGGTGGTGCGGGCAATTGAGGATGTCTTTGAGCTGGGCCGGGGCGGGCTGATAGTACCGGAACTGCACGCGGTAACAGGTGCACTGGGGGCGGTGCTGGTACAGCGGAAGGAAGGGGCGGGCAGCGGCAGTCAGCAGGAGCCACGGGTATTGCTGGCCGGCTGGAGGAGTATATCCGGCATAGCCGCCAGATCGGGTACCGGCTGGCGCCGCTGAAGCAGCCGTCGTATCCGACGCCGGAGAGCAAGGTCCATGCGGAGAAGCTGGAGGAGGCACGGCGGACGGGGCGGACAATTCCGGCGTACCTGGGTATCGATGTAGGTTCAATCAGCACGAACGTGGTGGTAATGAACGAAAATAAGGAGGTACTGAGCAAGGCGTACCTGATGACGGCCAGCCGACCCCTGGAGGCCGTGCGGAAGGGCCTGGAGATGGTGGGGCAGGAGGTGAACGGGCTGGTGGAGATTCTGGGGGTGGCGACGACCGGTTCGGGGCGATATCTGACAGGGGATTTTGTGGGGGCGGACCTGGTGATTAACGAGATCACCGCACAGGCGACCGGGGCGGCAATCGTGGATATGCGGGTGGATACGATTTTCGAAATCGGAGGACAGGATAGCAAGTATATTTCCCTGGAGGGCGGGGTGGTGGTGGATTTTGAGATGAACCACGCCTGCGCGGCGGGGACAGGCAGTTTTCTGGAGGAGCAGGCGGAACGGCTGGGGATGAACATCAAGGACGAATTTGCGGCGGAGGCGTTTACCTCGACGGCGCCGATCCGGCTGGGGGAGCGGTGCACGGTGTTCATGGAGTCGGATCTGCTCAGCTATCAGCAGCAGGGCGCCAAACGGGCGGATTTGACGGCGGGGCTGTGTTATTCGATTGTAACCAATTATCTGAACCGGGTGGTGGGCAATCGGAAGATCGGGCACCGGATCTTCTTCCAGGGCGGAACGGCGTTTAACCGGGCGGTGGTATCGGCGTTTGAGGCGGTTACGGGCAAGCGGATTATCGTGCCGGACCACCACGAAGTGACCGGGGCGCTGGGGGCGGCGGAGCTGGCGCGGCGGCATATGGTGCAGAAGCAGCAGGAGGCCCGGCAGCGGCTGGCCAGCACCTTCCGGGGTTTTGATCTGGCCAAACTGGAATATCAAATCCGGACGTTTGAATGCGGGAAGTGTCCGAACAACTGCGAGATCAAGGAGGTGACGCTGCCGGATTCGGATCCGCTGTATTACGGGTCGCGGTGCGACCTGTACAACGTGAAGAAAAATGAGGGACATACAAAGAAGATCCCCGACCTGTTCCAGGAGCGGCAGAAGATGCTGGAGCAGTATGCCCGGCTGGACGGGGCGGGCCAGGCGGGGCAAAAGGACGGCGAGTCCCGGCGGACCATCGGCATTCCGATGTGCCTGAGCAATTATCAATTTCTGCCGCTGTGGGGGACGTTTTTCCATGAGCTGGGGCTGGAAGTGGTACTCTCGGGCAAATCGTCCAAGAGTGTGATTCACAAGGGGGTGGAGATGGTGCTGGCCCAGCCGTGTTTTCCGGTCAAGGTAGCGCACGGCCATGTGATGGAACTGGTGGAAAAAGAGGTGGATTTTATCTGGCTGCCGAGCGTAGTTTCAATGACAGCCGATTACGCGGAGAATTCGCACAACCAGCTTTGCCCGTATGTACAGACGATTCCATACCAGGTGAAGGTGGCGCTGAAAGCCAAGGGGATTGATCTGGATGGCTCGAAGAACCACTTGCTTGACATGCATGTGCGGTTTCAGGAAGGGCTGAAGGGACTGCGGCGTACGTTGCTGCCGCTGGCCCGAAAGCTGGGAGTTAGTAAAGGCCGGATCATCCGGGCGCTGGATGCGGCCCTGGCGGCCCAGCGGTCATTTGAAGCGGCCTGCATCGAACGGGGCCGGGCGATCCTGGACGGGATTGAACCGGGCCAGAAGGTGTGCGTGATTGTCTCGCGTCCGTACAACGGGTGCGATCCGGGCATCAGTCTGGACATGCCGCGGAAACTGCGGAAAATGAATGT
>JAKQBU010000598.1 GCA_029573975.1 Planctomycetota bacterium | reverse complement strand
GCTGGTCTTCGTCGTAACCGCCCACGCATCGCTGCGTTTGCCGATTACCAGCGGCGTGTAGCCGAACCGGTCCCGCGCCGCGTAGATGCCGTTGCGGCTCAGCAGCAGCAGCGAACAGGACCCCTGAATCAGGTCAAACATCTTTTCGATGCCGTCGATTAAATCTTTCCCCTGGCTGATTAATTTCGCGATTAACTCCGTACTGTTGACGCCCCGCTTGCTGAACTCGCTGAACGAAATTCCCTTTTTATACAGCGCCGGTACCAGCTCATCGGCATTCTCCACAATCCCATTGGTTGCAATACAAAACGGCCCGAATTTCGAATTCAGATAGATCGGCTGCTCATCCAGCGCGCTGATAACTCCGATCCCCTTGTTTCCCGAGGCCGTTTTTAAATAATCGTAGAACTTCGCCTTGAACTGGCTCTGGCTGATATCATGAATCTGCCGGTTGAAATCCTCCCCCAAAACCACCAGCCCGCCAAACTGGGTTCCCAGATGCGAATGATAATCCGTCCCGTACAGTAAAGTTTCGGTACAATCCCCCTTCGCCACCACGCCAAAAATTCCGCTCATACGCTTTTCCTTCCTTTTGGAAAACTGACTTAACTCTCTATTTTAAGTATAGTTAAGTGATTCCAGTCAGGCGGTAAATGAATGGTCCGCACGCCGTC
Organism: Planctomycetota bacterium; assembly: GCA_029573975.1. Next base: position 5,839 of record JAKQBU010000598.1, on the reverse strand, counting down.
TTCCATTACTTCTGCCTATTATACCAATGCTGGCGATTTTGTCCATCTTTTTACGCGAACGGCCGGCTGGCTGCGCCGATAGGGGGGAAGGATTTACCGGCCGGTATTTTCTGCCGGCCCCTGCGGCGGGGGGGCAGCCGCGATGGAGGGAATATAAACATGCGTCCGCCGCCAATAGCGGGCAAAATCGCTGGAATATTTGCGTATCCAGTCCGCCATCAAATTCTCCCCCAGATCACAATGGGCCTTCTCCGACTCCAGCCAGCGGTGGCGTTCCATCTCCTCCCGCTGAATAGTCAGGTAGGCCTCCAGAGCCTCCTGATGGTTATGATATATAATTTTTTTTCTGACTTCGTCGTAGTGACATTTGTCGCCGAACCGGGCCAGCTCGGTTCGCACCTGAGCAGCCACCTTTGGCTCAAAATCCTCGTCAATCGACATAAACGGCTATCCTTCCTTCCGCTATTTTTCCTGAAAAAAATCCCCTGTCATTACACCGCTTCAATGGTGGACGGCGGTTTGGGGGCAATGTTGTAAGTAACGCTCACCACTTCGGGAATTTCCCGGATGATTTCACCAGCGAGTTTTTCCAGAAGCTCAAATGACAGCCGGCTCGGTCTGGCGGTCCGGGCGTCAAGGCTGTCCCAGCAGCGCAGTTCGATCTGCTGGCCGAACTGCCGTTTGCCATTCCGCATGCCGGTCACCCGGTCTTCATGCAGAATCGCCAAATATTGAAAGGCCTTCTGGTCCTTCAGCAGCCGCTCGACTATTGCGGTGGCCTTGCGGACCGTCTCGATGCGTTCCGCAGTGGCCTCCCCAATCACTCGCGCCGCCAGCGCCGGTCCTGGAAACGGAATCCGGTCAAACAGCTCCCGCGGAAGCCCCAGCGCCTGGCCCGCCTTCCTCACGCCATCCTTGCGCAACTGAATCAATGGTTCGAGAATCCGATAGCCGAAAGCCTTCTCCGGATCGATACCGAGCTGCTCAAAGACATTGTGCTGCCGCTTGATCCCGGCCACGGTCTCATCCACATCGGTCAGGATGGTTCCCTGCAAAAGAAATTTGGCCCCGCTCTTGCGGACGATGCGGCCAAATACCTCCCGGTAGAAAGTCTGGGTAATGGCCTCCCGTTTTTCTTCCGGATCCGTAACCCCCTTTAACGCCGCAAAAAAATCCTTCCGGGCGTCAACCACTTCGACCCGAACACCCAGTTGGCGGAAAAATCCAACGACCTGCTTGGATTCCCCCTCCCGCATCAGGCCGTTTTCAATAAAAACCGTCTGGAGCTGTTTGTCCAGCGCCTTATGCCCCAGCATCGTCACCGTGGACGAATCCACGCCCCCCGACAGGGCATTGATGGCGGTCCCTTTTCCAACCGTCTCCCGGATTTCCCGGACCTTCTCCTCAATAAACTGCTCGGTATTCAACTGTGCCGCGGGAATTTCTTTGATCATTCGGCGACTTCCTTTCCTTCTTGCTCTATAGGTATTCGTTACAGTTGGTCTATGTGCATCATTTGGCTCATCACATTCGGTCCGGCGGCCGTCTCGCTCGGTTGCTATTGTATCGTGTCTTTTTTTTGCGTCTACCCCTTTTTTGGGGGGCTTTTTCCCCCGAAAACGCGGTTTCGGCTTGGGTAACGGCCTTCTTCCCCAAAAACAGAATGATTTATCTCCCGCCTCCCTCGGTTTTATTCATATTCTTTGGTACGGCTAAAGCTGTAGCGCCGGTGGGGCTTGAGGTAATGGAAATCCTGGCTTTCCCAGACCAGCCGTTTTTCCAAACCGAACGCCTCCCGCTGCCATTCCTTGCGGCGGGTGTCCTGAAACACCATCAGCCGGCGGGGATCCTTCCGGTCCGATGGATTCCGCATCAGCAGTGTCACATGCCGCAGTTCATCCCCCTGGGCCGGATCATGGATATACACCCGTATCTCGTCCAGCACCCCGTCCTCCAGCGGAAACGCCAGCAGCCGCGTCAGCCCGTACACAATCCCCTCGAATCGCACCTGCACTCCCCCGTCTTCGCTCAGCGGTTCAAACGTTACTACCGTCTCCTCCGTAGAGGGCTGCCGCAACAGGAACGTGACGCGCGTCGAACCCCGGAAACTCAAACGCGGCTGTGCCGATGAAAAACGTGCCAATTCCACTTCCTCCCCGCCAGCCACTTGAACCACCGCCGTAAAAATCGGCTGCTCCTCCAGGGTGCGAATCTCATATTCCACCCATTCTATCTTGGGCCACTGCCGCATCAATACCTCCAGCCCCTCCAGCAGGCGGGGCGCCCACCGCGTCAGCCCCCGGAAGGCCTTCGCCAGTTGCGTCGCTTCTTCCAGCGGCGCCGCCGCCTGGTGCGCCTGCAAAAGAGTTTCGGCAAGCAATTCCTTCAGTTCATTCAAGTCCCTTGTTTTTTTCATAAGCCTAACGGTATCCGCCAGCGTATCCGCCGGCAGTTTCTTGCCGGAAACCTCAAATCCGCCCCGCAGCAGAATCTGGCTCAGCACATTCCGCAGTTCCTGCCGCTGCTCCCCGGTAAGCTCCCCCAGCAGTTCCCCGCGCGTATCTTCATCCAGATAGGTCGTTATCATCTGCAGCAGGGGACCGGCCGCCTTGCCCGGAGCCGCGCCGGCCGCCTCTCCTTCCGTGCTGGAGGTTTCCGCAAAAACCAGCCGGATCACCGTTTCGATGTGTACCAGCGCCTCCGCCAGGTTCCGGTTCCAGAGCCGCCGGTCCGCCGGGGTGCTGGCCCGGCTGATGCGATGCAGATTTTCCAAGGCTATCCGGGCATCCGCCAGAATATCCGCCAGCATCCGGGAATGGGCCGGACTGACCGAAAAATCAAGCCGGTCGGTTCCCGCTTTCAGGGATTCGATGGCTCGATCAATCGATGCCTCAGCCGCTTCCCTGTCCGGCTCGAACCGCATGATCCCTTGTGTGGGTATCGTACGGCCATCGATTTCCAGTGGATGGGGGGTGGAGCGAACCATTACATCCCCATTTCCCTGCCAGAATAAATCCATCTCCTTTTCCGTCACCGGGTAGGAATTCATACATCCGGACAGCATCCCTATCAGCACGGCCATACCCCCTCGATACAGCCGCTGCCATGACCTTTTTTCTGTTTTCAGATTCGTCATATCGGGCCGCCTTTAACTTCCCCCTTCCCGTACGGATTGCTGCTGCAGTAAATCGATGGTCCGCGCGGCTGGATATCGCTGGTCCTCTTTAAAAAAGGCAGCGATTTGCGACCAGTCCTGCACCACCTGAATCGTATCCGGCAGGGGCCGTAATTGTTCCACCAGGTCATCCCGTCCAGCCGGCGTTAATTCGTCCGGGATCGGCAGTATCAGAAAAGCCTGCATCCCATTTTCATGATAGGCCAGCGCATCGGAAATTTTATCCCCGATTCCCGTCTCCACCCGGCTGAACCGTGCCCGGATGTCCTCCAGCCGCCCCGTTTTGTACGCCCCGCTCCCCTTGACAAAGGTTTGCAGCGTGCTCAGCAGCAACGGCCCCGGCGGGAATCCATGCTCCTGAAGCCAGGCCTTGCTCTTGGGGCCGAAAAGGTCCGGCCGATGCGTCAGATACACAATGGTATGATTGCGGCCCAGCTCGCCCAGCACTTCCGCGGCCCCGGGCATCGGCTCAGCCCCGCCCACCAAAACCGCCTGAAATCCCGACGCCACCACCGTCTTGTCCAGGTCCACGATGATCATCGGCTCATCGGCGCTGCGGCAGGTTACCACAAATTCTGCCGGTTCCGGCGGCGCCTCTTTCAAGCCCACCGGTGCCAGAGCCGCCTGAAAATGAAAATCCCCGACCGCGTCCGCCTGGAATCCTACCGCGGCCTGCCCCGCCTCATCCGTGAGTGCCGCTTTATACAGTTTTCCCTCCCGATAAAAACGCACGCAATAACCCGCCTGCGGCTGGAGAAAATCGCCCGACCGGAACTGAGCCTGCAGCCTTGTCTCCTGGCCGGGCAGAACCAGAGCATCATTGGCGGTGAAAAAATAGTGATCGCCGGTTTCCAGGATGGTGGATTGCACCCCGCAGCCGAGGCAAAACATCATTCCCAGTAGAATTTGCCATATAACCAGTGTAAATCGCAGCATGTGCCGATCCTCAAGAATGCAAACCATTATAAAGCCATAACCGGTAAAAAAGCAACAAAACTATAAAAAAATTGCCCTGAACAATCTAAGGTAGTAAAATCTACCGATAGATGCCCAAACCAGAGGTCTGAATATGTGCAAAAAACACTTACCGGCTCTCATCATTCTTATATTCAGTTGGCTGATTTCAGGCTGCTCAGGCCCGGCGATTCACCTGCGCCATCATTTCGGCGGTGCCGTCGATTTGGGCACCGACCCCGCGAGGTTTCAAGTGGGTCAGTTTCAGGTCCAGCCGGGTACCTTAAACGGCCTGCCCCCGTACCTGCAAAACAACTTGCAGCTCATGCTAACTGATTTAAATCAAAGCACTTCTGTCGGCAGTCCGCCTGCAGCCGCCTCCGACAGCCAAACCGTGGAGGGGGTAATTACCGTCATCGCCGAGGATTTTTCCGGTGTGCGGCCGCTGCGGCAGTGGAATGTGCAGAACCACGATTTCGAAGAAAGGGAAGTGCCCACCTTGCGGCGCGACGTCACGGTCAAGGTCGATTTTCTCCTGCGCAACAGCGCTGCCCCCTCCGGCACTGTCACCCTGGAAACCTCTCGCTCCTACACTTCCAATCAGGACCCCCAGGTCCGCGGTCCGGAGAGCCTGCTCCGGCCCGATGATCCCGGCCGGGTGCCGCCGGTCGATGCCATTGCCCGCAAGCTGATTGACGAATGTCTCAGCGATTTTATCGCCATGATTCATCCCTATGAAGTCAATGCGGAAGTCCCCCTGCGTTACGTAGGGGGAAACGATGCCGCCGCCGGTCGCCGCGCCGCGAAAAAAGGGGACTATGCCGCGGCCGCCCGCTACTTTCAGTCTGCTCTGCAGAAGAAACCATCCCATCCGGATTTGCACTTCAACCTGGCCGTTGTCCGGGAAGCCGCCGGCGATCTGCCGGCTGCCGAAGAACAGTACCGTCAGGTTCTCGAACTGCATCCCTCCGATGAACCGGCCCGGCTCGGTCTGGATCGGGTGATCCGCCTGCGGCGAATGAAGGAATACGAACAAAAATTACCCCCCAGCTTCCCGGTAAAATGAACTTATTTAGCAAAATAGTAGTTTTCTCCTTTTGTTTCATCTGTTGTTTTCTTTTTGAGATTTCGTCTGTTTCTTTTCTTTTAGCCGGGGATTGGCCCCAGTGGCGCGGCTCCGGCCGGGATGGTATCTGGCAGGAAAAAGGAATCATAACCAGATTTAACCAACCTCAATTACCTATCCTGTGGCGTGCTCCTGTTGCAAACGGATATAGCGGTCCCACCGTGGCTAACGGCCGCGTCTATGTTACGGATCGCCTGGTCAATCCCGTGGAAAAAGAACGGATTCATTGCCTGGATGCCCTGACCGGTCGGGAAATCTGGTCTCACAGTTACGATTGTCATTATCAAAGCGTAGCCTATCCCAATGGTCCCCGCGCTGCGGTTACCATCCAGGACAACCGTGCCTACTCCCTTGGCATGATGGGAAACCTCTTCTGTTACGATGCGGAAAAGGGAGATATCATCTGGAGCCGCGATTTGTTGTCGGAATATAAAATCAAGATGCCGGTCTGGGGCATTGCGGCTTCGCCCCTGATCGAAAATAACCTCTTGATGGTGGTAATCGGCGGTGCGGATCATGCCTGCTTGGTGGCTTTCGACAAAGAGACCGGCAGGGAAATCTGGCGGGCACTGGATGATACGATT
>JAKQBU010000587.1 GCA_029573975.1 Planctomycetota bacterium | reverse complement strand
TCCGAGGTCGATGTCAGCAGCGACCCGGTCAAGCTTTCCGAGATCGGCTGGGGATCCAAGACCCCGCCCACCCCGATCACCGCTCCGGGCCAGCCCACTAATCTGGTGGCCATTCTGGAAGGGCCGGGCTGCCTTACCCTGCGCTGGGACAAGCCGGCGGCCGGCTCCGGCGGGGCCGTCCGCAACTACCTGATCGAACGGTCCGACCAGCCCGCCGGCGGGGGAATACCGGGACCGTGGACCCTGATTACCAGTGTCTATGAGTCCGAGATCTACCTGACCGGCCAGCCGCGCGGAATCGAGATGCAGTATCGCGTAAAGTCCTCCAACCCCGCCGGCGAGAGCCTGCCGAGCAATGTGGCGACCGTGGTATTATGATTGCCAAAAAGTAAGAAGGAGACAATTGTGTCCTCCTTCTTACTTTTCCTTTTTACTATCCATATTTCCGGAGTTTTTATGCCCGTTTTCCCCACCAGCGAAAGTGCCATCCGCCGCCTGGCCAAACAGATGCTCAGCGGCTATTCTCTGCATGCCGCCGATTTTCCGCATGTCCGGCGGGCCACACTTCTGGCACGGCATCACAGTTATCAGTTGGCTGTCCGCTATCAGGAGCTGTGCCGGGCCAACCTGCGGCAGGCCGCCGCCGCCCGGGCGAAAAGCTTTGCCGCACTGAAACGAGTGATGAAAGAATGTCTGAAGCAAGCGTAGGTCGATGTCGCCGAACAGCCGCAAAAACTGCGGTATATTGGCTGGGGACCGCGCCGGGCGGGGCAGGCCCTGACCGCCCCGGCAGCGCCGCGCAATCTGCGGCTGCACATCCTCGCCCCCGGCATGGTCCGGCTTACCTGGCAGCCGCCCGCCGCTGCGCCCGGCACAGGGCCGGTGTCAAATTACCTGATTGAGCGAAGGGAGCTTTTCCCCCAACAGGCTCCCTGCTCCTGGCGGCTGCTCACCACCGCGTCGCAGACCGCCGTCACCCTGCCCGGCCAGCGGTGTGGAATCGAACTGGAATATCAGGTCCGCTCCGCCAACGCCGCCGGCAAGAGTCTGCCGGGCAATCTGGCAGGCGTGGTTTTATGAAAGCAGCTCATGATTCAACCACAGAACCCTGTGACTACACAAAAAAGACGCCAGCGCCAAACGCTCTTCGATCCCTTGTTATTGAGGAGCCAGAGCCGTTTTTGGATGACAATATCGACTTTTGACGGTTCCGTCAGTGGTAACCTTTTTCCCCTTCGCAAAATAACATTTTTTACAAAATGGCTTTATTTATTTCTGACCCTGAGTATAATCAGGTTAAAGTAGATTGTAAAGGCAAACCATTCCTGCTAGGAGACAGTTAAAATGAGTTTCCAGTCCATTTCAAAAATGTACCTTCCTTTTCTTTTCCTCAGTCTGGCAATCAGCCCGTATGCCGAGGCGAAAAAAGTCAGCGCCGGTGATGCCTATGTCGAAAGCAGCAAAGACGGTCAAACCTGGACCATCGGGACCGACGCGGTGGAATTGACCTACGGAATGACGGCGGAGGGCTTCTGCCTGACCGGCTACAAAAATAAACTGTGCAAGTCAGATATCGAATATGTCGATCCGGGTCATGCCGCCCCGCCCTTCTCGCTGAAATCCCAGGCTCTGCCGGACCGCTTCCAGATGGAGCAACTATGGACCAAATCGCTGGTCGGTGCCGTTACGGTAGATCTGGCGGCGGAAAATCTGCAAGTAGAAATTCAGAAGGATGAAACGATCGGATTCGGCGTCGGGCCGCGCGGCAACTATGCCGGGGATCAGGTCCGCTGGCCGTCGATTGTCACCTATGAGGACGGGGAAAGTTTTGCTTCCGCCGCCGCTAAAGAGGTGGAGCAGGGGCCGGTCTGGTTCTATTACGTACATGCCAACGGTACCGGCTTCATGGAGCCGATCGACGCCACCTGGTTTGCGGATAATGTGCAGGAACTAATCCGTATGCCCAGCCCGGAAAGCGGATTTCGGGCCCCCGGCAATACCCCGCATGTCGGTTCCACCATTTTCCATCCCTGCCCGGATTACGATGCGGTACGGGTCTGGAAGGCACCCAAAGATGGCAAAGTAACCCTGACAGGTCTGGCGGAGCATGTCGGCGGCGGGGATGTGGATTTGTATGTCTATAAAATCAAAGCGAAAGCAGAAGGAGAACAAAATATTACCGCCCCAGCCGCGATATGGACTTTGACTTCCGCCTCCGCCGTGGAAATCAGGCACGGCGGCCGCCCCGCCCTGCAGTTCGATGCCCATCTGGCCCAGCAGGAATTGACGGCCCGGCTGCATATCCAGCTTTATCCCCGTACCCCCATCCTCCGGCAATGGGTGGAACTGGAAAACCGCAGCGCTGCTGCGTATCGCATCTCCAGCCCCTCACCGGCCCTGTTCCAGTTGCGCGGGGATAACGCCGCCTCGTATGTCAATTACTGGATGATCGGCGGGAACAGCCTGCCCAA
>JAKQBU010000562.1 GCA_029573975.1 Planctomycetota bacterium | reverse complement strand
GTCAGCGCCGGCAGATTCCGCGCCGCGATCAGCCGGTTCACCGTTGCCACGCATTCCGCCGCGTCATTCAGCAGCGTGCCATTCCAGTCCCAGATGATATGTTTATACATCTATTTCAATATCACCTTGCCGCTGCCGCGTTTGACCTTGCCCAGAAAATAAGGCGTTTCCCCCAGCTTGCGCAAATGGGCCATGATCGAACGGGTAAAGTCCGACGCCACCACCAGGACATAACCAATCCCCATATTAAACACTCGGAACATCTCCTGCTCTTCCACCGGGCCGCGCTTTTGCAAAAAGCGGAAGATGGGCGGCACGTCCCATTTGCTTTTGTCAATCACCACATCCAAGTCCTTACTGATAACCCGCGGGATATTCCCCACCAGCCCGCCGCCGGTAATATGGGCCATCGCCTTAACTACTTTTTTCACCCGGTATTTTTTCAGCAGCTTCAGGATGGAGGCCACATAGATGCGCGTCGGCTGCAGCAGCACCTCTCCCAGCGGCGCCCCCAGCTCCTCGATATACTGGTTCACATCCAGCTTTTCCTGCTCAAAACAGATACGCCGCACCAGGGCATACCCATTAGAGTGTAACCCGCTGCTGGCCAGCCCGATCACCGAATCCCCCGCCTTCACCTGGCTGCCCGTTACTATCCGGTGTTTTTCCACCACCCCCACCGCAAAACCGGCCAGGTCAAACTCCCCCCTGGGGTACAAGTCCGGCATCTCCGCCGTCTCTCCGCCCAGCAAGGCGCAATCCGCCTGACAGCAACCGTCACTGATCCCCTTGATAAACTGGTTAATCTCTTCCGGTATCAGTTCATGGATCGCGATGTAATCCAGGAAAAATAGCGGCTCCGCCCCCTGCACCAACATATCGTTCACACTCATGGCCATCAGGTCGATCCCCACCGTATCATACCGGCCCATCATCGCGGCGATTTTGATTTTTGTTCCTACGCCGTCGGTACAGGCCACCAGCACCGGATTGCGATAATTCTTTTTAAACAGCTTTTCATCATAGTCCAGCCGAAACAGCCCCGCAAAGGCGTTATGCAGATACATCACCCGCGGCGTATGGGTTCGCCTGACGTTGTTAGCAATCAGGTCCACCATCTCATCATTACTGCTGATATGGACCCCTGCCTCGCTGTACGTGATTGGTTTTGCCATAATCCTTTATACTTTCTGTAATTACGTCATTTTCTTTTTCCAGGGCTGCCGCGTCGTTCGGCAGCCGCTGGTATCATACCCCATCCCTTTGAAAATACAACTCCCCAGCCCAAATGAAATACAAATATCTGTCATTACTATATATACATCATAAATCAAAAATTTTTTCATTTTTTTGTTCCATTTGCCATCCTTATAATCTATAATGTCTATAGACAAAGAGGATAAAAATGAAGCTGACCACCAAAAGCGAATATTCGATCCTGGCCCTGATCTACCTGGCCCGCAATGAAAAAAAGGGTTTCATCAAAATCGAGGAAATCTGTTCCGAGTGTGACATTTCCAAAAAATATCTGGAATATTTGTTTACCATTTTACGGCAAAGCCGTTTCATCAAGACCAAACGGGGAGCCGGCGGGGGATACAAGCTGGCCCGGCCTGCCTGCGATATCAGCATTGCCGAGATCATCCGTTTGCTGGATGGTGCTTTGGCCCCCACCGAGTCCGTCAGCAAATATTTTTATGCCAATACCCCGCTGAGCCGGGAGGAAAAAATAATCGCCGTTTTCCAGGAAATCCGAGACTATACCGCCCAACGGCTGGAAGATCTGAAATTATCCGATGTGGTTTAGAAAGGATAGTATTGAATGAAAAAGTTAATCACTATAGTTTTGATAGGTATTCAATTGGTTTTCCTTGGCTGTCAGAAAAAAACATCTGAAACGGAAAACAGCGATTCTCTCCGCGGCACGATTACCGTATCCGGCGCCTGGGCGTTATATCCGATGGTGGTCAAATGGGCCGAGGAATTTCAGATCCTTCATCCGGAAGTAAAAATTGATGTGGCCGCCGGCGGGGCTGGCAAAGGCATGGCCGATACCCTGGCCGGGGCGGTGGATATCGGAATGGTATCCCGTGATATTAATCCGGCGGAAACCGAAAAAGGGGCCTATGGCTTTGCCGTGACCAAAGATGCGGTAGTACCCACCATGAATACATCTAATCCTTTGTGCAGCGCGATTTTGGCCCAGGGCATAAAAAAACAAACGCTGATGGACATCTGGATTCGCGGGAAAGTCAAAAACTGGACGGAGGTGGTAAACGGTACAGGCGACCATCCCATCAGCGTTTATACCCGCTCGGACGCCTGCGGGGCGGCTGAGGTCTGGGCCAAATATCTCGGCGGAAAACAGGAGGATTTAACCGGGGTGGGGGTCTATGGCGATCCGGGCCTGGCTGAGGCCGTCAAAAAAGACGCTCTGGGTATCGGCTATAACAACGTCAATTTCGCCTACGACGCCCAGACTAAAAGGCCTATCGAGCCTCTCTGTATAGTACCCATTGACTTAAATGACAATGGCCAGATTGATCCGGAGGAAAATTTCTACGGCAGTCTGGAGGAGATTCTGACCGCCATTCGCGAAGACCGCTATCCTTCTCCGCCGGCCCGGCAGTTATATCTGGTAACCAAGGGCGTTCCCCAGCTAAGAGCGGTGCGGGAGTTTATTCTCTGGATTGTCACCGACGGCCAGCAGTATGTCGCGGAAACGGGCTATATCAATCTGAAAAAGGAACAGCTCGAACAGGAACAAAAGAAACTCATCACCCAATAACATGCAAAGCCAACGATTATTAAAAGAAAAACTGGCCGGTCAATTGATGCAGGGCTTGACGGTCTTTTCGGGCCTGATGGTGCTGGCCGTGGCCCTGGGTTTATACCTCAAGGCCCGCCCGGTTCTGGCGATGAAATCCTGGTGCGAGTTGCTGTTTTCCCGAGCCTGGCATCCGTTTAAAGGGGAATTTGGCTTTTATCCGTTCATTATGGGTTCCCTCTGGGTTACAGCGTTGGCCCTGTTGATTGCGATTCCGCTTTGTCTGCTGGCGGCCATATATCTATCGGAATATGCCTCGAAATACGTGCGGGAACTGGCCAAACCTCTGATTGATCTGCTGGCGGGAATCCCTTCGGTCGTTTATGGCGTCTGGGGCGTCCTGTTTATTGTGCCGCTGGTACGAAATACCATCGCCCCTTTCCTGGGGACCACCTCCACGGGTTATACCACGCTGGCCGGGGGGATTGTGCTGGCGATTATGGTGTTTCCCATCCTAATTCATATCACCTGGGAAGTATTGGGAACCGTGCCGCAGGAAATCAAAGAGGCCTCGCTGGCGCTGGGGGCCACCCAATGGCAAACGATAAAATATGTTGTGGTACGAAAATCGCTGCCGGGCATCCTGGCGGCGGTGGTGCTGGGCTTCTCGCGGGCCTTCGGTGAAACCATGGCCGTCCTCATGGTGGCGGGCAATGTGGTTCGGGCCCCATCTTCGGTGCTGGATCCCTGCTATCCCCTGCCCGCCCTGATTGCCAACAACTATGGCGAAATGCTTTCGATTCCCCTGTATGACTCAGCCATCCTGCTGGCCAGCCTCATTCTGTTGCTGGTGGTCCTGCTGTTCAACATCCTGGCCCGGATCGTTCTGGTACGCATGGAAAGGAGAGTTCAGTAAGTGGACAAACGAAAAATCGAAGAGAAATTTTTCAAGGGGCTGATGATTCTGTCCCTGCTGCTGATTTTTTCGTGCCTGGGACTGATCCTGGTTACGATTACCGTCAAGGGGCTGCCCGCCCTGGACTGGGCCATGCTCACCCAGATCCCCCGCGGCGGTTACTACCTGGGCAAAGAAGGCGGAATTCTCAACGCCATCATCGGCTCGCTGTATGTGGCGGGCGGTGCTGCCCTCCTGGCCCTGCTGGTCAGCCTGCCGGTGGCGTTATACCTGAATGTGTATCTTCGTAAGAAGTCCCGTCTGGCCGCCTGGATTCGTTTTTCACTGGATGTCCTCTGGGGTGTTCCGTCCATTGTGATTGGCGCCTTTGGTTTTACGGTCATGTTGTTCTTTGGCCTGCGGGCCTCCCTGCTGGCAGGGATTATCACCGTGGCCCTGCTGATTATACCCATTATGATCCGGGCTATGGATGAAGTCATCAAAATGATCCCGCCGAAAATTGTTGAAGCCTCCTACGCCCTGGGGGCCACCCGCCTGGAAACAGCCTTCAAGGTAGTCGTCCGCCAGGCACTGCCCGGCATCCTGACCGCCATCCTGATCGCCTTCGGCCGGGGCATCGGCGATGCCGCCTCCGTGCTCTTCACCGCCGGATATACCGATTCCATCCCCGATTCCCTGTCCCGCCCGGCGGCCACCCTGCCGCTGGCGATTTTCTTTCAGTTGGGGACCCCTTTCCCACAGGTGCAGGACCGGGCCTACGCCTCCGCCCTGATCCTGACGGTCCTGATTGTCATTATCAGCCTGCTGGCCCGGCTGCTTACCAAACGTTTCACCCGCCATATTGTGAAGTAGGAGTTGCCCTTGGATGCCAAAGCCCATATCCGCGTACAGGACCTGAATGTTTTTTACGGCAAAGAACAAGCCTTGAAAAATATCACCTTCGATGTCCCGGACCGGAACATCGTGGCCCTGATCGGCCCCTCCGGCTGCGGCAAAACCACTCTCCTCAAATCGTTCAACCGCCTGATCGATACCGTCGAGGGGGTGAAAGTCACCGGTCAGGTTTTGGTGGACGGGGAAAATATCTTTGCTCCGGATGTGGATGTAACGCATATCCGTAAAAAGATGGGGCTGCTCTCCCAGAATCCCTCGCCCCTGCCCATGTCGATTTATGATAACGTAGCCTATGGTCCGCGGATTCATGGCCAGAAAAATAAGAAGGAACTGGACCGTATTGTTGAGCATTACCTGCGGGCCGCCAGCCTGTGGGACGAGGTGAAAGACCGCCTGCATTCCCCCGCCTCCAAAATCTCCATCGGCCAGCAGCAGCGTCTCTGCCTGGCCCGCGGCCTGGCCGTCGAGCCGAGCATCATCCTCGCTGACGAACCCACCTCCGCCCTGGACCCCAACTCCAGCCGCCGCATCGAAGAAAATTTCCTCACCCTGAAAAAAGATTACACCATTATCGTTGTAACGCACATCCTGCGCCAGGCCAAACGGCTGGCGGATTATGTGGCTTTTCTCTATTGCGGCGAATTGATTGAACACGGCCCCGCCGCTGAACTATTCGAAAATCCCCGCGAAAAAATGACCCGCGAATATATTAAAGGTGTCATTAGCTGATTTGGGGAAATTCGTAATTTCGCTGGATTTGGTTCATTGACCTTTCCCGATAACCGGCTGACACCAGGCGCACTCCAGGTCCTCCGCGTGCACACCATTGGCCTGCTTCTTCGTGGAAATTACCTTCGCCCGCACATAGATTTCATCCCCCGCAAAAGGATACACCGCCGCCGTCCCTTCCGCCTCCGCCAGCACCGCCCCGATACTGCCGTCGTAACGGCAGGTGCCGGGAATGGTCTTGCCTTCGCTGTCCGTCATGGGTGTGCCCTGCGGATTAAAACCGCGGCGCGTCCCGATAAACTGAATCTTATAGGAAACGCCCGCTTCCGGGGCAACGGCAATCCGGATTTCCTTTTCATCGGCTTCCACTTTCTCCAGCGTCACGCCCGTACTGGCATAAAAATCCCCCGCCTCCAGCGCCGCGATCAGGGATTCCGCCTGCAGCGCCGGCGAGTGGACCATAATCCATCCTCGCCCCGGATTGGCCTTACCGGGTGCAAACTCATGATAATTATGCGTATCATCCGTCGCCACGGCGTAAAGTATCTCTCCCTTCTTTTCCGCCAGCCTTTGGGTCAGCACAATGTCCCACCAGCGATCCGTATCCACCTGCGTGCCATTGCCGGCATTAAAGACCCCCGGATGGCCGTTAAAAACCTCGAAAAACTTCAAGCCTGCCACCCGGGCGGTGTCCTCGGCGGTAATCGGTAGCCAGCCCGCCCGCGCCAGGAAAAAATTCGGATGGTTCAGCGTCGCCAGAATCGGCTGGGAAGTATTTCGACCCTGTTCCATTATGGCGTTCGTATTCTTTTGGATTGCTTCGAAAATAGTACTCCCTCCCTGCGGCGGAACCACCGCCTGCAAATAAATCGCGTTTAAATGCACTGGAGAATCAAGGGCGGTATCGGTTACCTCCTCACCCGCAATGAGTATAAAGCGGCCCGGCTCTTCCAACTGGCTGCGAAATTCCGGCAAGGCCCGTAGTTTTACCTGTAAGCCGCCCCCTTCCTCGTGTGTCTGCACCCAATCCTTGCCGAACCGCTGGGCATATTTTTCATAAGCCGCCATACCGCCCTTTGAGTTGGGATCGATCCATTTTCCCTCCACCGCACAGGTATTGTGATCCGTAATCGAAAGGAAATGATACCCATGATCCTTATACCATGCCGCCACCATCTCCGGATAATCATCTCCATCACTCCAGAGGGTATGGTCATGCAGATTGCCTTTCCACCACCGCAGCTCACTACCGGATAGCTCCTGAGCATAGCCTGCCCCCTGGGCGGCAAAAAGAATAAACCAGATTAATTGCAAAACGCGATTTAAACGGGAGTTACACATGGCCTTTCTCCGTGAATTTCCAACAAAATGTTTACATATAAAACGAGTAACGCTACTATATCATCGGCTTATGAAAAAAACAATCATATTAGGTCTGGAATCGAGCTGTGACGAAACCGCCGCCGCTATTGTCGCCGACGGCTGGGAGGTGCTCAGCTCCGTCATCGCTTCCCAGGGCAAAATCCACGAAAAATACGGCGGGGTGGTTCCCGAAATCGCCGCCCGTGCCCATATCGAAAACCTCCTGCCGGTTCTTCACGAAGCCTTTGACCGTGCCGGAGTTACCGCCGAGCAGATCGACGCCGTCGCCGTGGCGGCCTGTCCGGGCCTGACTCCCTCCCTGATTATCGCCGTTACCGCCGCCAAGACTCTGGCCTGGGCCTGGAATAAACCGCTCATCGCCGTCAATCACATCCACAGCCACCTGCAGGCGGTCATGCTCGACGCCGGCCAGGATTGTTTCCCCGCGGTAGCCCTGGTCGTTTCCGGCGGGCATACCAGTCTGTATTCCTGCTGCCATCCGCTGGAACTGAAACTCCTCGGATCAACCCGCGACGATGCCGCCGGCGAGGCATTTGATAAGGTCGCCATGATTCTCAAATTGCCCTATCCCGGCGGGCCTTCCATCGAAAAGGCGGCCCGTACCGGCAATCCCAAAGCCTTTCATTTTACCCGCAGCTATCTGGAAAAAGACAGTCTGGATTTTTCCTTCAGTGGCCTGAAAACCGCCGTCCTCTACCACTGCCGCGGGCAGAACATGCTCGGGGAAGACCGCGTCCCGCAGATGTCCGCCCAGGAGATCGCCGATATCGCCGCCAGCTTCCAGGCCGCCGTGATCGATGTCCTGATCCGAAAAACCCTCCTGGCCGCTCGCCGGCAGCAAGCCAAAACCATACTCCTTGGCGGCGGGGTGGCGGCCAATTCCGCCCTGCGTGAACAATTGCAAACCGCCTGCGGCCGGGAACACCTGAAGCTGATTGTGGCGGAAAAAAAATACTGTACCGACAACGCCGCCATGGTGGCCGGCCTGGCCTGGCACAAATTACAAGCCGGGCTCACCGCTGACCTGTATCTGGGTCCGCACGCCTCCCACGCGGATCTGTAGCCCTTACGCCTGGGGTTCTTCCGGTTCGGTATCGGCGGGCTGGTTAGATTCTGTTGGTTCAACTTCCGCGGCGGGCGTTTCACCCACTTCGGCTTCTTCGCCGTTTTCCTTTTCCTCTTCCTTGACTACGCGGGCCACCGCCACCAGCTTGTCCCCTTCGTCCAGCCGGATGAGCTTGACTCCCTGGGTATTGCGGCCGATGTCCCGTAGTTGTTCCAGACCCGTCCGCATGATAATCCCGTGCGCACTGATGAGCATCAGATCGTCGGTATCCGCCACGGCCTTCAGAGCCACGACCTTGCCATTCCGTTCGGTCGTCTTGATATTGATCAGGCCCAGCCCGCCGCGTTTCTGGATGCGGTAGTCGTCCAGATCTGTCCGCTTGCCGAAGCCGTTCTCGCACACCGTCAGCAGGCTATGGCCCGAACTGGCCAGCACCATATCGACCACCTGGTCGCCCTTGCGCAGCGTAATCCCTTTCACGCCCCGGGCCGTGCGGCCCATCGCCCGGACATCGTCTTCCGGGAACCGGATCGCCATGCCGTCGTGGGTACCCAGAATGATTTCGTCATTATCTCCGGTAATCCGGGCGCCGATCACGTCATCGCCAGGATCCAGCGAAATGGCATTGATCCCCGAACGCCGCACGTTGCTGAACGCCGCCAGCGGGGTCTTTTTGATTACCCCGTTTTGCGTAGCCATCACCAGCATCCGTTCGTCAAACTGACGAACCGGCAGAATCTCCGCCAATTGCTCGTCTTTGACCATCTGCAGGAGATTGGCAATGCTGCGGCCCCGGCTCTGGCGGGACAGCGAGGGAACATCATACACCCGCTGCCAGTAGCACCGGCCCCGGTTGGTAAAGCAAAGCAGATAATCGTGCGTGCCCGCGATAAAGAGGTGCTCGATAAAGTCCCCTTCCTTGGTATCGCTGCCGATAATGCCCCGGCCCCCGCGCCCCTGCTTGCGGTAGGTGTCGATCGGCATCCGCTTGATGTATCCCTCGTGGCTAATGGTAACTACCACTTCTTCTTCCGCCACCAGGTCTTCGATGTCAAATTCTATTGCTTCCCCGGCAATCTCCGTACGCCGCGGATTGCCGTATTTCTCCTTCATTTCATAAATGTCTTCGCGAATAATGTCCAGAACCAGTTCTTCGTGGGCCAGAATGGCTTCATAACCGGCAATTTCTTCCGTCAACTGCGCAAACTCCGAAGCCAGCTTCTCCACTTCCAGCCCCGTCAGCCGCTGCAACTGCATCACCAGGATCGCATCCGCTTGCGGACCGGTCAGGAACTGGTCCTTCGAGGTTTTTTCCCGCACAAACTCCTCCGGCAGCAGACGCTTGAGCGTCTGGCTTTCGATCAGCCGCAGCGGTTTCTGCATCAACGCCAGCCTGGCTGCCGGCACATCCGGCGACTGCTTGATCAGGCGGATGATTTCATCGATATCGCTCTGCGCCAGCAGCAAACCCTCGACGATATGGGCACGAGTACGGGCTTTACGCAGCAGATAGCGGGTCCGGCGGCGGATCACATCCTTGCGATGATCGAGATACAGGCTCAGGATCTGCCGCAGGTTCAGCGTCTGCGGGCGGTTATTTACCAGGGCTATATTGATAATACTGAAACTGCTCTGCAGTTGGGTATGCTTGAAAAGCTGATTGATCACGATTTCCGGCTCGGCGTCCTTGCGGATTTCGATTACGATCCGCAGCCCCTTGCGGTCGCTTTCATCCCGCACATCGGAAATCTCCGTGATGGTACCGGTATTGACACAATCGGCAATTTTTACAACGATTTGCGATTTGATGGTCTGATAGGGAATCTCATCAATCACAATCAGCGTCCGGTCCCGCTTGGTGTGTTCAATGTGATATTTGGCCCGAATGGTCAGGATACCCCGGCCCGCGGTATAGCCGTCAATAATCCCTTTGCGGCCGCAAATCAAACCCCCGGTGGGGAAATCCGGACCGGGAATGATTTCCATCAGTTCCCGCAGCCCGCAAGTGGGATCATCAATCAGCTTAATCAAGGCGTCGCATACCTCCGTCGGATTGTGGGGCGGCATACTGGTCGCCATCCCCACCGCTATCCCCGTGCAGCCGTTGATAATCAAATTCGGAAATTTCGCCGGCAGAACCAGCGGCTCGGTGGTGGTTTCGTCATAGTTGGGAACGAAATCGACGGTCTCCCGCTTGATGTCCGCCATCATATCGGTGGCAGCGGCGGTCATCCGGGCCTCGGTATAACGCATGGCAGCGGGCGGATCGTCATCGATACTGCCGAAATTGCCCTGCGGATCCACCAGCGGCTGGCGCATGTTCCATTCCTGGGCCATACGCACCAGA
>JAKQBU010000555.1 GCA_029573975.1 Planctomycetota bacterium | reverse complement strand
GTCGGTCAGGTTCCGCAGGCCGCGCATAATCACCTGGGCTTTTTTGCTTTTAACATATTCCACCGTCAGGCCGGTGAACCGCTCGACCAGAACACCGGGCATATCTTTGACCAGTTCCTGGATCATCTCAACCCGTTCCGCCCCGCTAAACAGGGAATCCTTCTCCGGATTATCGCCCACCGCGATAATCAGCTCATCCACAATCTTGATCCCCCGCTGGATGACGTCCAGATGGCCGTTGGTAATCGGGTCGAACGAACCCGGAAAAACCGCTCGTACAAATTTGTTCGGAGTCATACTATCCGCTCACTAAAAAAATCGCCTGCCGGAACCTATAACCGATTACGATTGAAAAGTTAATGATATGACAAACTACCCCCCCCAGCAAGGGAATTTTCCCTCATTGATACGCAAGCTTTTCTCTGCAAAAGTGGGGATTTCCCATAAATCATGTAAGGTTCCAATGTTTATAGACGGAACCGCTAAAAGTCGATTTCTTCATCCAAAACCGGCTCTGGCTCCTCAATAAGGGGTCCAAGAGCTTTTGACGCTGGCGTCTTTATACGGCTTTCTGCAGCGCCACCCGGAAGATGGCTCCGCTGGGTTTGGCGGTAGCAATCTCGACAAAGCCGCGGTGGGCCTGGGCGAATTTTTTCACCAGGGCCAGCCCCAGCCCCGTGCCGGTGGTTTCCCGCCGGGACTCCTCGCCGATCCGGTAGAATTCCTCGAAAATCTTCTGCCGCTGGTTGTGGGGCACGCCGGGACCGTGATCCTCCACCTCGATCAGCACATAACGGCCCTGCGGCAGGGTACGGACGATAATCGTTTTGTCCTCCGCGCCGCGGGCATATTTCACTGCGTTATCAATCAGATTGATCGCGATCTGCATGACGGCGTCGCGGTCAAACGGGACCGATTCCCTGGCCGCAAAATCCTTCACCAGGGTAAAGCCGTGCTGGGCGGCATAGGGGCTGAGCATGTCCACGATGCCACCGAGGCAGGCATTGAGATCCCCCAGTTGGAAGTTGTACTTTTTCTTGCCCCGCTGAATGCGGGAAAAGTCCAGCACATTTTCGATCAGCCGGCTGAGCCGCTCGCTCTCCTGCCGCATATTCGAATAATATTCCTGCCGTTTGTCATCGTTTTTGACCCAGTTCTTTTCGAGCATCTCCGTGTACATGCGGATCGAGGTCAGCGGCGTGCGCAGCTCATGCGAAACCGCCGAGATAAAATCATCCTTCTGCCGCGCCAGCTTCAACTGGGCATGCACGTTCCGCCACAGGCTGGCCACCCCCAGCATCACCACCACAAACACCAGGCTGAGGATGCCGAAATACCAGTTCCGTATCTGGCCGATCTGCCGGTGAATCCAGCCGGGGTCGATTTCCCGCAGATACAAACCCAGATTGCCGAAGCCGAAATCAAGAACGGCGGTATAAGCCACCGCCTGCTCATCGGCGGCATGGTCCAGCTCGAAATCCATCCCTTCCCGCATGAACTGCCGGGCGGACGCGGCCACCTCCTCCAGCAGCTTGCGGCCATTGAGCTGGAACCCCTGCAGGAAATGCCGGTCCTCAATCTGAACATGGCGGAGCATAAAGATGTCCCCGCCGAAGATCGCGCCGGGATTCCCGGAATCGGCGACCATCAGCGGCACAAAAGGCTCAATGCGAATCTGCACTAAATCCGAGGTGGGACTGCTGGTCGGCTGAACAGCCGCCGGAGCAGGCGCATTTTCTCTCAGAACGGAAACCCCTTCCATCTGCAATCCCACCTGCGGCACAACGGCCGGTTCTGCCGGTGCCATGATGGCCGGACTTGGCGGCGTTGGTTCAGGCAGCGCATCTGATTCCGATGCGTCTTTTTTATCGCCGCCGTAGGATAACGCCTCGGATGCTTTCTCTTCCGGCTTATTGCTCAGCGGAATGGAGGATTCCGAGGCAGGAAAGGCAAGCTGTGGCTCCATTTTTTGCCCGCTGGTATTCAGAGTCGAATCAAGCCGGTCTTCCGGTTCGGCGGCATTGCGAATGTTTTGCTCCACCGTCGCGCGCTGCTGGGTGATTACCTGTTCCTGCCGATCGGACTGCTGAAGACTTTCAATTTTAAGTTCACTGCCGCTTTGGCGACGGGCTTTCCCCAGCGTTCTCTGGGGAGCGGATTTCGCCGAAGTCCCCTTACTTTTTGGGAAATCATAGGCATCTTCACCGGTTTGAATCCGGTTGGCATATTCTTCCATTTTGCGAAATCCCGCCACTGCCTCCGGGATTTTTTTATCGGCTTCCGCCCAGGTATCCGGCCAGGAGCCGTTCAGCACCGGCAGCAGGCTGGCTTTGATCTTTTGCAGATACCCCCAGGCCGGGGTAACTTCTTGCTGGGCCGCTTTCTGCTCCTGCTGTTGCGGATTATAAAAAGGACTGATGACCGAGCCGCCCGGCTCAATCTGAAAGTAGCCGTAGGCCAGCCCATGTTCCATCTGGTCCCCCAGCGGCGAACGCAGCAGGGCCATCTGCGAACCGGCCTGATCCGCGACATTATCAGGGACATAATAATACTGGTAATCGGTATAGGGCCGCTTCTGTTCGGTCGAAATAAACCGGTCCAGCTTGCGCTTGACATCCTGCCGGATCTGCTCGGCGACGGCGGCAAACTCCGCGTACCGCCGGCCCGCCAGCCCCTCCTGCTGCATGCGAATGGCTCGATACCCCAGCCCGCTCAGCCCGCACAGGCTGAGAAAAATAAGGATCGATACGATCATCAAACGCCGGTAC
>JAKQBU010000514.1 GCA_029573975.1 Planctomycetota bacterium | reverse complement strand
GGAGCTGGGGCGGGTGGAGGATTTTCTGCGGATTCTCTATTCGCTCATCACGGCGGCGATTTCGCATCAGACGCTGACGACGACGGAATGGGGCAACAATACCCAGCCGCACATTCACTCGATTTCCAGCCTGATTCGCATCATCCGAACCATGTTCATTGAGGAGCGGGAGGACCGGCTGTACTTGCTGCAGGGGGTGCCGCGCCGCTGGCTGGAGCAGGGGCAGGAAATCAAAATCCGGCAGGCACCCACTATCTATGGTCCGTTATCCCTGACTACCCATTCGAATATTGCCAATCATCTAATTGAGATATCCCTCACCCTGCCGGACCGCATCGGGGCCGCACCGGTTCATCTTAAGACCAGACTGCCGAACGGGTGCCAAATCAAAAGTGTTACCATCAACGGCAAAAATCATCCGGATTTTGAAGGCGAGTGGATTATTCTGAAAGATAGGGAAGGTGATTTACATATTGCTGTAATGATTTCCAGTCTGTAATCCCTTTGTATATAGAAAGGTTGGATAGTCTGATGATAGAAAGAAGGCAGTTTCTGAAAAGCGCACTGGCAGGCGGGGCGGTTCTGGTATTCGGCAAAAACCTCCAGGCCCAGGCCGCCGCCGATTGCAAAGTGGAAATATTACTCGATGAGCCGATTGGTACGATCTCGCCGGATATCTACGGCCATTTCACCGAACATATCGGCGGGGTGATTTATGATGGGATCTGGGTGGGGGAGAATTCGAAGATCCCAAATATCAACGGGATACGCAAGGACCTGGTGGAGTATATGAAGCGGATCAAGCCCTCGGTGGTCCGCTGGCCGGGCGGATGTTTCGCCGACAGTTATAACTGGCGGGACGGGATCGGGCCGCGTTCTAAAAGGCCTCAGCGGCCTAATTTCTGGATCAATACCGACTTTATGCAGCGGGCGCCGGACGGGCCTTCCAAATATGAACCCAATGAATTCGGCACGCATGAGTTTGTGCAATTCTGCCAGTTAATCGGCGCTCAGCCGTATCTGGCGGCCAATGTGGGCAGTGCCACACCCAGGGAATTTTACGAATGGGTGGAGTATTGCAACGCCCCGGCGGGGACAACCACCCTGGCGGAAGAACGGGCCGGCAACGGGGCGAAGGATCCGTTCCAGGTCCGCTTCTGGGGCGTCGGCAACGAATCCTGGGGCTGCGGCGGCAACTTTACGCCGGAGGAATACGCCGAGCAGTACCGGAAATTCACCACGGCGGTTCCCGCCTTTGGCGTGCCGCTGGCTTTCATCGGGTCCGGTCCGTCGGATTTTGATGTGAACTGGACGACCAAATTCTTTACCCGTCTGACGGAACGCAGCCGCTGGCATATCAATTCCATGTTCGGCTGGTCCATGCATTATTACTGCGGCAGTGCCGGCCGCGGCCAGGCCGTCGATTTCAACGAGGCGGAATGGTATGAACTGCTGGCCCGGGCCGTGAAAATGGACCCGCTGATCCAGACGCAATGGGACGCGATGGGGCAGATCGACACAGATCACCGGATTAAATTAATCGTGGATGAATGGGGGACGTGGCATCGCGAGGGTTCGGAAGTGCATGCCACCCATCTTTTCGGGCAAACAGGAACTATGCGGGACGCTTTGGTGGCGGGCCTGACGCTGGATATATTCAACCGACACGCCGACAAGGTGACGATGGCCAATATCGCTCAGCTTATCAATAATCTGCAATCGCTGTTCCTGGCCCACGAGGACAAGTTTGTTGTCACTCCGAATTTCCATGTGTTCGAGATGTATATGCCGCATTATAACGGGCAATCGGTCCGCACGGTCTTTACGGCGCCGGAGGTGAATTTCAGCAAAACCGACAATAATCCGGATAAACTCAGCGGCCTGGCCGGCTCCGCTTCGCTGCACGGTAAGCAATTGATTGTAACAGCGGTAAATCCCAGCATTACCGAAGCCCGCGAAACGGAAATTATGGCTCGCGGAACGAAAATCAAAGCGGCAACGGCGACGGTATTATCGGAAAAGGATATTCATGCCCGGAACAGTTTTGAGAATCCGGATGCAGTACGCGTAAAGAAAGCGGAGGTACGCATTGCCGGTGATAACGCACTATTCACGTTTCCTCCGGCTTCGGTAGTGCAGTTGACGATGGAACTGGCGTAAAACGGCCGGTTCTACGAGGTATGATTGTGTTTGGTAATATGTTCGTGGTGAAGTTTCAGGGAATCGATATCACCGACATATTCGGGAACAATTACTTTGATGAGGGCTACCATTACCTCGCGGTTGGCGTTTTGTTCCGCCGCGGCCAGGAGATCAAGGATCGCTGTGCGTAATGTTGTTTCGTCCGGCGGATCGTTTTTCCAGATGCCGATTTTGGGATGGCGGGTCGGCTGCATATTTTCGCCGGTCATGGCCAGCTCTTCGAATAATTTTTCCCCCGGCCGCATCCCGGTAAACTGGATTTCGATATCTTCCCCCGGGCGGAATCCGCTCAGGGTAATCAGATCGCGGGCCAGATCAACGATTTTGACCGGCTCGCCCATGTCCAGCACAAACACCTCTCCGCCCTGGCCCATGGTGGCGGCCTGCAAGACCAGTTGGGAGGCCTCGGGAATGGTCATGAAATAGCGCTGCATTTCGGGATGGGTGACGGTTACCGGCCCGCCGGCGGCGATCTGGTCCCTGAAAATCGGGATGACACTGCCGTTGCTGCCCAGGACATTGCCGAACCGCACCGTCACATAATCGGTCCGGCTGCGTTTGTTGAGGCACTGGATGACCATTTCCGCGATTCGCTTGCTGGAACCCATGATACTGGTGGGATTGACGGCCTTATCGGTGGAAATCATGACGAAATGGCTGGAGCCGAACTGGTCCGCGGCCTCGGCGATGTTCCGGGTACCGATGACATTATTTTTGATGGCTTCTCCCGGATTGAGTTCCATCAAGGGCACGTGTTTATGGGCGGCTGCATGAAAGACTACTTTCGGGCCATAATTCTCGAATACCCAATCTACCCGCTTTCGGTCGGCAATATCACAGATAATCGCCTGGTAATCGATCTGGGGAAAATTTCGTCGCAGTTCCCGCTCGACAAAAAACAGTCCGTTTTCCGCCTGTTCCAGGAGCAGTAGTTGGCGCGGCTGGAACTGGCTGACCTGGCGGCACATCTCCGAGCCGATGGAACCGCCCGCCCCGGTAATCAAAATCACCTTATCCTTGATAAAGCGGCTGATTTGTTCGGTATCCAGCCGGACCGGTTCCCGGCCCAGCAGGTCGTTGATATTGACGTCCCGGATCTGCGAAACCTTGACCTGGCCGGAGGCGATCGCCATCAGGTCCGGTACGGTACTGAAGCGAAGGTTGGTACCGCGGCACAGCTCGACCACGCGGCGCATCTGTTTATGGGTGGCGGAGGGCATGGCGATGACAATTTCGTCGATATTGCGTTTTTTGGCAATTTCCTTGATTTTTTCGCAGTTGGCCAGTACGGGCACTCCATGAATCCGAACCCCGGTTTTATGCGGATCGTCATCGATGAAACCCACCACTTCGTATCGGGTTTCGCCCATGCGATGGATTTCCCGCAGCAGGACTTCCCCGGCATTGCCCGCTCCGACAATCAAAAGCCGGGTTAACCGGCCGCCGGCTACGGTTTGTGTCTCTTCATAATACAGCCGAATTGCCAGACGGACGCCGCAGATCACCACGATGGTCGCCGCCCAGTCCATGAGCATCACGGCATGGGGCATCTGCTTCAGGACCGGAATATATTTGATTACCCCAAACTCCTGGGCAAAAAACCAGACCACCACGATAATCAGGGTGCTGAAATGGGAACCCTTGATGATGCTTAGCAGATCTGAGACGCTGGCGTAGCGCCACCAGCCCTGGTACTGGTGTAAAAAACCGAAGACCGTGAGTTTTATTGCCAGCGAAAATCCCAGCCAATAGAGAAAAAGCTCCGGAAACCACCAGTCCCCCATCTGCATATTATCGTAACCCAGGAATGACAGAAAAAGCGAGAGCGAAAAAAAGGAAATATGAAGCAGAAACAACTTTATCGGACGTACCAGGCTCCCACCTCCCATTGCTTGGTCATTCCTTTCCTCGGCTGCTTCCATTTTATCCATAGACTCGATTGATATATAATAATCAGGTGTATCTGTCTATCAAAAATTTCAGGGATCGGGCTTTTCCTTTTTGCCGGTCCTGACAAACGTTATGTCAAATAGTATCGGCCGGCTGGGCAGCCGAATCCAAGTTTATTTCCATATCGTCTGTTCCCGGATCCATTTTAACCTTAGTTCTTAATTTGCAAATAGTTGAAAAACAAACATTTCCCGTTCGAATAGCATGGACAGGCCGGCATGGCCCTGTTAGAATAGGAATTGATCCGGATTGTCTGCTCATTTTGGCGATTTTCAACGCTAATAATGGTGTTTCTTTGCGATTGGTTCGTGTATAAGATAGCGTAAACTATGATGGAAAACTCGACACAGGTAATTCTTTCCATGCGCCGGATCGGAAAGTCGTTTTCGGGCGTTAGCGTACTGGAAAACGTATGTCTGGAACTCTATGCCGGTGAAGTTCATATACTGGCTGGGGAGAATGGGGCGGGAAAGAGCACGCTGATGAAGATACTGGCGGGGATTCATACCGAGTACGAGGGGGAAATCCTGCTGCATGATAGGGCGGTTCGGTTCCGGTCCCCTCAGCATGCCGCTCAGCATGGCATTTCCGTCATCCATCAGGAGATGTCGCTGATCGGCAGCCTGAATGTGTCCGATAATATTTTTCTGGGGCGGGAGATGACCGGCCCGGCCGGCTGGATGGATTACCGCCGGCAAAACCAGAAAACGCAAAAGCTGCTTGGGGAACTGGGGCTGGAGCTGGATCCTTCGGTCCCGGTGGGGGATTTTCCGGTTTCGGTCCAGCAGATGATAGAAATTGCCAAAGCCCTGGCGTTTGATGCCAGAATCATCATTATGGATGAACCGACCAGTGCCCTGGCGGAGCCGGAGGTCAAAAAACTTTTTGGGATCATTGACAATCTGAAAGCCCGCGGCTGTGCGATCGTTTATATCACTCACAAAATGGAGGAGATTTACGAAATTGCCGACCGGATTACCGTTTTGCGGGATGGGCGGTATATTGGTGCGGCCCCGGCTGACGAATTGCCGCAAAGCAAGATGGTCGAATGGATGATCGGGCGGGAACTGACCGAACAATTTCCGCCGCGGCAATCTCAAATCGGACCGTGCAAATTACAGGTGCGTTCGCTGTCCATCCCGGACCCAGCCGGCACACCCCGGCTGGCGGCGGATCGGCTCACGTTTGAGGTTTGTGCCGGGGAGATTGTGGGGCTGGCCGGTCTGCAAGGGTCGGGGAATTCGGAGGTTCTGCATGGCCTTTTTGGCGATTTCGGGCCTCTGCCGGAGGCGCAAATTCAAATTAATGCAAGCGAGTATATGATTGATACACCGGGACATGCCATTCGCAGCGGGCTGGCGCTGCTGACGAACGACCGGAAGGAAAATGGACTGGTGCTGGGCATGAATGTTTTGCAAAACACGACGCTGGCCTCGCTGAAAAAGTTTTCGCCCAGCGGCTGGCTGCGTCCTTCCGATGAAATCGCGGCTGCCCGGCGGCAGGCGAAAAAATTGTCACTGCGGGCGGCGGGGCTGGAGGTGGAGGTTCAGACCCTTTCCGGGGGAAATCAGCAAAAGGTGGTGCTGGCCAAATGGCTCGAAACCCAGCCGCAGGTCCTGCTGCTGGACGAACCTACGCGGGGCGTGGATGTGGGGGCCAAACACGAAATCTATAAATTGATGAACGATCTGACGGCCCAGGGGATGGCGATCCTGCTGATTACCTCGGAGATGCCGGAGCTGCTGGCGATGTCGGATCGAATCCTGGTTCTGCACCGGGGCCGGCTTACCGCCGCCTTTACCCGGCAGCAGGCCACGCAGGAAAAAATTCTTCGGGCGGCGATGGGGGAAACCGGTTTGGCAGAGGAGTAATATGGCCGAGATCAAGCAATCATCTACTATCAGAAAAATTTTAACCCTGCCGGGCACCCGGGCCTTTGCTGCTCTGGCGCTGGTATTTCTGCTGGGCGTCATCTTTAATGCGGACGGGGCGTTTTATAAATGGGGTACTCACCGCGACATGTTTCGCCAGGTTTCCGTGTACGGCATTCTGGCCTGCGGGATGACTCTGGTCATTATTACCGCCGGCATTGATTTGTCGGTCGGCAGTATTCTCGGCTTTACGGCGGTGTTTTTTTCGCTGGCGTCCATTCACTGGCGCTGGACGGCCTGGCTGGCGATTCCCCTGTGCGTGCTGGCCGGTTCGATCTGCGGTGGGGTATCCGGCGGTCTTATTGCGCGATTTAAAATTCAGCCATTTATCTCCACGCTGGCCATGATGGTGTTCGCCCGCGGCCTGGCGAAATATATTTCCGGCGGTCAAAAAATCTCCACGGCCATGCAGACGGCCGACGGCAGCTACACCTATGTCGAGCTTCCTTCTATTTTTAATACCATCAATTCGAAGATTTTTAACAACAATATTGCCGTCGTTACCATCATATTTCTGGTTTGCCTGCTGCTCTGCTGGGTTCTGCTTGCGCGGCTGCGCTGGGGCCGATACTTATATGCCATCGGCGGCAATGAGGAAGCGGCCCGGCTCTCCGGGGTACCGGTGGCCCGGATGAAGATTCTGGCCTATCTGCTGTGCGGTTTTTTCAGTGCGGTGGCCGGCATCTGCCAGGCGGCGCAGGAATACCAGGGTGACCCGGAAGCCGGGGTTTCCTACGAACTTTCCGCCATTGCCATTGTGGTGATCGGCGGGACCAGCCTGATGGGCGGCAAAGGGGGAATCGGGCTGACCCTGCTGGGAGCGCTCACCATCGGGTATCTGGAAAAAATACTCAGCATCAATGCGGTCGGCGAGGCGTCCCGTTTGATGCTGACCGGTTTTATTATTGTTTCCGCGGTTCTGTTCCAAAAATCGAAGCGTTAATGTAAGAAAGGTGTGAACATGGGTAAAAAATATGTACCATTCGTTGTCCTAGTCCTGATCAGCGTTTTTCTTTTCTCTGGCTGCGGTAAGAAAGAAAATACTCCTACCCCAGAAAATGCTACCCCTACCGAGAATCCGGCATCTGAAAAAACAGAGGCCAGGTGGACCATCGGCATGAGCCAGTGCAATCTGGGCGAACCGTGGCGCGGCCAGATGAATGAGGATGTCCGCCGAGCGGCGGAAGCGTATCCGGAACTGAAAGTCATCTTCAAGGATGCCCAGAACGATACCTTGAAGCAGCAAGCCCAGATGGAGGAATTTATCTCCGCCGATGTGGACCTGATCATCATTTCTCCCAAGGAAGCGGCCCCGCTGACGCCGGTGGTAGCCCAGGCCTTTGAGGCGGGAATCCCCGTTCTGGTTCTGGACCGCCGCGTGCTGGGGGATCAATATACCTGTTTTATCGGGGCGGATAATAAGCAGATCGGGGAAAACGCCGGCAAATGGATTGTTGAAAAACTGGGCGGCAAGGGCAAAGTGGTCGAGCTGAAAGGCCTGATGACCTCCACTCCCGGGCAGGACCGGCATACCGGCTTCCGCAAGGCGATTGAGGGATCGCAGATTGAGATCATTTTCGAAGCGGATATGAAGTGGCTGGAACCGGAGGCCCGCAAGGAAATGGAATCCGCCCTGGCCCGCTTTGACCAGATTGACCTGGTCTATGCCCATAATGACCCCGGTGCTCACGGTGCGTATCTGGCTGCCCAGGCCGCCGGCCGCGAGAAGGATATTATGTTTGTCGGCATTGACGGGCTGGCCCAGGAAGGGCAGGTGTACGTTCAGCAGGGTATCCTCAATGCCAGCTTCGAATATCCGACCGGCGGGAAGGAGGCGATTGAAACGGCACTGAAAATCCTCAACGGCCAAACGGTGGAAAAGGAAATCACCCTGCCTTCCCGAACCTTTACTAAATAAGGCGCCAGCGACAAAAGCTCATAGGCCCCTTGTTATGAGGGAGCCGGAGCTGTTTTTGGATGGCACTTGGCCCATTATTTATGAGATCCTCTTGCTGCATAACGAAGCATATTCCGTACGAGCCGCTCGGCAGCGGGGTGTTTGCCCAGGTTTTCGCGGATCAGTAGTGTGTTCAGGATGATCTGACCGTTACCCAGGTTATAAACAGAAAGAATCAGTCCGGATTGGTAATCCTGGGATGCTTTGATGGAGCCGGCTACTGCCTGAGCAGGGGGATCTTGCCCCACCCAGACTGCGGAAGGGATCAGTTCCCGATAAAAAGTGTAATCGAGCAGCCCGCCGGTAGGCAGGTCTGCAAAAATCGGATGGTTCTTGGCCCATACGTCTGTAAGGTATAGCCAGCTAGAAATATTGGCTATGGATCCCTTGTTATCCAGAGGAAGCCAGCCGGTTGGTTGATCATCTTTTTGAAATACCGAGGGTGAAAGAAATATCGCGGTTGCCCCTTGCCGGATTCGGTCGGCCAAATTCTGGAAGGCAAGCCCGGTATCCATAGCCGCCGGCCGGGTGTTCGAAACTAAAATTACATCCTGATTTTTCGCTGCCGCCGGATCGAAGGGGCGAACTTTGATACCGTGTCCGGTCAACCATTCCCTCAAGGGAGCATCCTCACCCCAGAGTACTATTTCCGTTTCTAGGGAGGGCATCCTGGCCGGGTCATCCACAAAGAATTCTGTCTTGCCACCGGCTGCGGCGGCCCCTTTTTCAAAATTCGCCAGGAACTGATAGGAACCGGCAGGTCCGTCGATCTTTATGGTTTCCGTAAAAATCGGCATTGCCAGAGGGAGTTCCTGATTATTCTTTGTTTCCGGAATGGTGATCGAAATGACACGATCCAGCAATCGCTGATGATCCGGACCGAGCACACAGAGCCGGACCGGATACTCGCCCGGCGGCAGCATGTCTTCGTTGGCCAATACCGCCTCCAGCTTTATATCGGTTCCCCGGTAAAGGTTTGCCGGCTCGGCGAAGAGACACAGACGCAAAGGGGCAAAGCCATCAAAGATGGCTTCTATGGTGCCGGGCTTGAATTCCCGAAACGGGGTGGTTAACCCTTCACCGGTCATTACATGATCGATCATGCCCGTCAGATTATACCCAATCAGATTCGGATTGGACCGAATCGCGTTCAGTCCCAGGGTACGCTGGGAAGCCATCCGGGCCAGACTTTCAGCAAAAAAGTCGGTCGGTCTGGCGTAGCATTCCTCTAAACGCCAGTTTTTCCAGTCCGTTAAAAAGCGATTCAGTTTATCCGCATAAAATTGCCCATCTTCCAGGTGGTCTTTGCCCAATCGCTCGAAATGCCGCACGGTCCGCCACAGGTCCACCGCACTGCCGATCCCATACTCAGAAAGGAAGACATGATTCGGGCTGTCCTGGCCCATGGTACGCAGAAAGAGGGTCATATTAGCCTGCTGTGGTACAGGCGGATAAACGTGAGCATCCCCTGCCTGCGCCCAATACCCGCCTATGCCGGTACTTACGCCGGGTTTCGCAGAAGAGAGTTGTCGAAAGAGAATTTTATTTGGGTTTTGGATCACGTAATAATCGCAGTATCCGCGATCTCCCTGATAAAAGGTGCCGGTAATCCGGAACGTTCCTGTATACGGGGCCGTCCAGCGGGCCACACCCATTTCTTCCGCTTCACAACCGCCGTGCAAGGCCACGAATCCCGGCGGGCAGCCATGCAGTTCCTGGTTCGAGGTATTCTGAAAAAGAGCGGGTACGTTTTGATATTGCGGCGGACTAAAATGCCACCAGGGGACGGCGGCGCCGGCCAGCAGATTGGTAAACAAGGTCAGGACACGGGTATCCGGTTCCATTCGGTTTTCCGGTTTGGGGGCTATTCCATAGGACCAGACGTCATTGGGGTTTTTTTCAAAACTTATGTCTTTGGTGAGATTCCAGGTTTTTCGGTCTGAGTCCTTTACATTGCCATTCTCGCGTATGATAATATCCACGGGCGTGGTATCTGCCCCGCAGCCGTCGGTCCCCACTCCTACGGCAAAATCGATCGTATCCTCCGCTTTTACAGTAACCGTCAGATCAAACGGGACATCTTCAGGAATATCCGCATTTTGCGGTCCTTCCGCACCCAGCAGCGGTTCCCAGTCATTTGAACCGGGATTACTGATGGAACCGGTTGCATATTGGCCGTCCCATCTTCCGCTATTCAGCAGGACCATGCGGCTGGGGTCCACCGAACGAACCAGATCCAGGGATTGTACCGCATGCTGGAATTGCGCATTGTTTGGAATTTCATTCAACAGTCCCCAGATGACAATACTGGGATGGTTGCGGTCCCGCAGAATAATCTGGGAGATGGAATGATCAAACCGCTGCCCCAGGATTGGTTGCGCAGCGGTTATTTGAGAACTGCCAAAATGTTCCTCGTACACCATCAGTCCGATTTCATCGCATAGGTCTAACTGATACCGGATCGAGCCGCCCCAGATAAAACGCACCATATTGAAACCCATTACCTTCATATTGAGAAAATCGCGCCGGGCCAGGTCCGGGTCATGCGGAAATTGCAGGCCGATGGGATAATGGTTGACGGTATGGCTGGACCGCAGGAACAGGCGGCGGCCGTTGAGCCGGAAACATCCGTCCGCAAAACGAAAATCCCGAAAGCCGCAGCGAGTCGAACATTCATCCATCGAATCTGATTCTTCGGCCATAACCCGGGCGGTTATGCGATAAAGATACGGATCATTTAGCTCCCAAAGACGGGGATTCTTGATGGGAAGGGTTGTTTCGATCGGAGTGGTACCAGGAGGCAGATCGAATGCAGTTTCGATCATCGAGACGGTTTCCCCGCTGGCCGCCGCCGCTGTGAATTGCAGATGGCCTTTGGTTGTATGATTCGTGGCGTTGTGGACGGCAGAGCGAATTCG
>JAKQBU010000508.1 GCA_029573975.1 Planctomycetota bacterium | reverse complement strand
GGCCAGGGGTATTTTGCGTTGGGCGAGTATGCCGAGGCGCTGAAGTGGCTGAGCAAGTCGGGCACGAGCAAGCAGAGCTGTTATTTGCGGGCCTGCTGTCTGCGGTCGCTGCAGGATTACGACGGGGCGATCAAGGAATTTGAGCAGGCGGAGAACAAGGGGAGCGACAGTTTTGAGACGGCCATGTTGATTGTGGATTGCTGCCGGCGGAAAGGGGATCTGGAGGGCGCGCAGGATCGTCTGAAGCGGATCTCGCGGGTTGGGGAGCTGCGAGCCGAGTATCACTATCAGATGGGAAAGCTGAAAGATGCCAACGGGAAGCATGAGGAAGCGATGGAGGAATACGAACAGGCGATCAAGCTGGACAGCCGCCATGCCAACGCGATTTTTTCGCTGGCCTTTTCCTATGATCTGTACGGGGATGAGACCAAGGCCATCGAATATTACAAGCGGTGCATCAAGCTGGGTCCGGTGCATGTCAGTGCGCTGCTGAATCTGGCGGTATTGTATGAAGAGGCGGAGAGTTATGAGCAAGCGCTGAATTGCGTGCGCAAGGTGCTGGCGGCCTATCCGAATCACCGGCGGGCGCAGATGTTTTGGAAAGACATCGATTCGAGCCGGACGATGTACTTTGATGAGGATCAGGAGAAAAAGATCGACAAGCGGAATCAGGTGCTGGAGATACCGATCAGTGATTTTGAATTGTCGGTTCGCTCCCGGAACTGTCTGAAGAAGATGAATATCCGGACGCTGGGCGATTTGCTGCGGGTATCGGAGACGGAGCTGCTGGCGTATAAGAATTTCGGGGAGACCAGCCTGCTGGAAATCAAGCATATTCTGAACCAGAAGAATTTGCGGCTGGGGCAGCTTCTGGAAGACCGGGGCAACGGGGCTTCGTCGGGTGAGGACGAGGCGGTATCGGATGACGAGGGGAAGCTGCTGGATACACCGGTGACGGAGCTGGAGCTGTCGGTCCGGTCGCGCAAGTGCCTGCAGCGGTTGAATATAGAAACAGTGCGTGATTTAATCAAGTGCACGGAAGCGGAGCTTCTGGGCTGTAAAAATTTTGGGATGACGAGCCTTTACGAGATCAAACAGGCATTAAAAGAGCAGAATTTGTCACTGCGGCGTCTGGATGACTGAGTCAAGCGGTCCCAACCGGTTGAGAACATGGAAAGCAACAATCCGGCAAATCGGTTTTATGCCATTCGTTTTTTTTTAATCGCAGCCGGCCTGAGTTTGTTATTCGGCTGTGAGCGGAAGAAGCTGGAGGTGGACCGGTGGCTGGAGGGACCGGAAAACGGATATGCAAAGAATCAACCCGTAGCCATTCGGGTTTTTCTTTCGCGTCAGAGTCAGGCCTGGGTGCAGAGCCAGGGAGGGGCCGGCGAGATCTGGGATCTGACGGCCAATGAATCGGTGGCGCGGCTTTCCGCGGATGGTCCTGTTAGTGTGCAGATTCGCGACGGCCAGTGGCAGGTCCAGTTGGAATCGGGGGCGAGTGTGATTCGGGGGCCGCTGCCGGGGGTGCGGATATTGGAGGTGCGGCCGGTGGGGAGAGGTGTGCTTTCCTACGGGAAAGAGAAGCCGTTTCGCTGCCGGGGCGTGCTTCGCTGTATCGGCGAGGCGGACGGCGGATTTGCGCTGGTGAATGTTCTGGATATGGAGAGTTATTTGAAAGGTGTAGTAGGTTCGGAGATGTATGCGTACTGGCATATGGAAGCGCTGCGAGCCCAGAGCGTGGCCAGCCGGACCTATGCGCTGTATCAGATGAACGGGAAAGGGAAAGCGGGTTGGGACATCGGCAGCAGCCAGAGCAGCCAGGTCTATAAAGGGCTGGGTCAGGAGAGCCAGCGGGTGAACCGGGCGGTGGAGGATACGCGGGGGGTGGTGCTGGCCTATGGTCCGGATAACCGGGAAAAGCTGATTCCGGCTTATTACAGTTCGATCTGCGGGGGCCATACCCAGGATATGCGGGGGGTTTTCGGGGAAGACATGGCGCCGCTGCGCGGGCGGGACTGTCCGTATTGTCAGAAGACATCGCGTCCGGACCTGTACCGCTGGAGCACGGCGATCCGGAAAGAGGAAGTGAACCGGCTGCTGTTGGCGAAATATCCGACGCTGTCGGAGCTGGAGGGCATCACGGATATTCAGGTGGTCCAGCAGGATGCCAGCGGGCGGGTTTTGCAGGTCCGCCTGGTGGGGAGCAAGGGGAAGGATCGCAGCCTGAGCGGGGAGCAGTTCCGGCTGGCGGTGAGCAGTGCGGACAAGCCTTTGCTGAGCAGTTGGTATAAGCTGGCGGATGGTGGGGATAGCTGGCGTTTTGCGGATGGCCACGGGTGGGGGCACGGGGTGGGATTGTGCCAGCATGGCAGCCAGGGAATGGCCCAGGCGGGCAAAGATTGTATAGAAATTTTGAATTATTATTATCCTGACGCCCGATTATTCCGGGTATATTGAAAGCCGCGGTGAGCAGATGTTTTCGTTTACCGTGACGGCCCGGAGCAGCAGCAGCGCAGCGCGATGCGGGGTATTGGAGACACCGCATGGGGCGGTGGAGACGCCGGTATTCATGCCGGTGGGCACGCGTGGGACGGTGAAAGGGATCCTGCCGGACCGTCTGGCCCAGTGCGGGGCGGGCCTGATTCTGGCAAATACGTATCACCTGTTGTTGCGTCCGGGCGCGGATGTGGTAGAATCGCTAGGCGGTCTGCACCGGTTTATGGGGTGGGCCGGGCCGATCCTGACCGATAGCGGCGGCTAT
>JAKQBU010000497.1 GCA_029573975.1 Planctomycetota bacterium | reverse complement strand
CCTGGTTAGCCAGGCGCAGGAGGGGTATATGAATGGGCTGGCGTATGGGAATTTCGAGTGGATGGCCCCCTTTACGCTGATCGCCCTGTCGCTGTTCTTTGCTCCGTTTTATATTCGTTCGCAAGTAGCTACCCTGCCGGATTTTCTGGAGCGGCGCTATAACCGGCAGTGCCGGGATTGGCTGGCTGTGCTTTCGATCATCTCCGCCATCTTTATTCATATTGGTTTTTCCCTTTATACCGGGGCAATTGTGCTGGAGGGATTATTTGGCATTAATTTCTTAATCAGTATCATATCCATTTCTATTTTAACGGGTTTATATACCATTATCGGCGGATTGTTGGCGGTAGTAGTAACGGAATCCATCCAGACGATTATCCTGCTGATTGGCGCTATATGCATCACCGCTATCGGTTTGTATAAAGTGGGCGGCTGGGAGGGGATGGCTGCCAATGTGGATGCGGTCAAATTGACTATCCTGCGTTCGGCGGATGATCCTGCCAATCTGCCGTGGTATTCGGTGTTTCTGGGATATCCGATTATCGGTTTGTGGTACTGGTGTGCGGATCAGACGATTGTGCAGCGAGTACTGGGGGCCAAAGACGAAAATCATGCCCGGGTGGGGCCGCTGTTTGCGGGTTTCATTAAAATTCTGCCGGTTTTTATTTTTGTGATGCCCGGAACTATTTGTCTGGCTCTGGTAAATAAAGGCACGATCCCCCCGCTAGCCGAATCCAAGGATACCTATTCCCATTTGATTACCCATATTCTGCCGATTGGATTGAAAGGTATTGTGGCGGCAGCTTTACTGGCGGCCCTGATGAGCACGGTTTCCGGAGCGCTGAATTCCATCGCCACGCTTTTCAGTTATGACATTTATAAGCGCTGGCGGCCGGAAGCATCGGATCAGAAACTGGTGTTGATTGGGAGAGTAGTGACTTTTATCGGCATGGTTATATCCATAGTATGGTCTCCTATGATCAAGCATTTTGAAAGCATTTACCAGGGATGCGTTGCCGTTATTTGTTATATCGCCCCCCCCATCACCGCTGTTTTTCTGTGGGGCATACTCATTCGGCGAATTTCTGCCCTGGCCGCCACCATTACCCTGTATATCGGGTCATTTCTTGGCCTGGTGGTTTTTATACTGGATTGGAACGGGATATTAAAACAGTTCAAAATTAACTCCATGATGGCCGGTTTTTATCTGTTTTGCATCTGCTCCCTGATCCTGTTTATTATTTCCTGGCTGAAACCGCATCAGCATACCGAGGAAAGTGCCAAGCTGGTATGGAAGAATCCGCTGGAGTGCATCCAAAGCCCCGGCTGGAAAGGAATCGGCAATTATAAATTTCTTGCCGCCCTACTTTTCATTATTATGGTCAGCTTGTATGTAATCTTTCGATAATAATTCCAACTATCCATTTGACTCTGTGTCCTAACATAGAGAGCAGGAGCAAGATATGATGACTTCTAAAGAACGAATGATGCGGGCTTTGCACCGGGAAAAACCGGACCGGCTGCCGGTGAGCGTGCACCAATGGCAGACGTATCATCTGAACCAGTTTATGAACGGCATGGATGCGCTTGCCGCCTTTCAAGCCACCGGCATGGATGCGGCTATCCAGTATTTCGAGACGATGGGTCAGTTCTGGATTCCGGAGGCGGAAAGACAGGCGGCCCAGTGTTCGCAGTGGCGCGATGACATTCTGGTGGTCAGCGATGATCCAGAAAATAAAATTCTTCATCATATCATTACCACCCCGGAAGGGAGCCTGACCTACAAAACCGGCGGCAATCTGATGACCACCTGGATTACCGAATATCTGGTGAAAAAGCATGAAGATATCGAGTTAATCGATAAATACATGCCGGTCGGCACGTTAAATAAGGACCATGTGGCGAAGGCTTATGATGAAGTCGGGGATGCCGGGATTTTGCGGGGGTTTGTCTGGGGGGACCAGGCGGGCTGCTGGCAACATGCCTGCTGCCTGATGGATGTGAATGACCTGATTATCGAGACGTTTGAAAATCCGGACTGGGTGCACCGATTCATGCAGATCCTACTGAAGAAGAAGCTGCGGTTTATCGAGGAATCGCTGCGGGGGGCGAAATTCGATTTGATTGAAACCGGCGGCGGGGCCGGCAGCGACACGCTCATTTCGCCGAAGATTCACCGGGAATTTTGCCTGCCCTATGACCGGCAGATGCACCAGGCACTGCATTCGGCCGGTCACATCAGTACGTATCATACCTGCGGGGGCATGATGCATATTCTGGACCTGATTATCGAAAATGAAACGGATGTTTCGGAGACGCTTTCCCCGCCGGGGACCGGGGGTAATATTTCGGAGCCGGAAAAGGTCAGAAAAAAATATAGCGGCAAAGTGGCCATGATCGGGGGAATGGATCAGTTCAATATTCTCTCCACCGGTACCCGGGAACAGATTCAGAAGGAAGTCCGCCGGCTCTTTGAAGGATTCGGCCCGGAGGGGGGATATATACTCAGCGCTTCCGATCATTTTTTTGAGACGCCGGTCGAGAATCTTCGTATTTACGCCGACGCGGCCAAAGAATGTACGTATTAGCCGAATTTCTTATCGTTAAGAATTTGTGCTATTGGAAAAAAGTAACAATCAAGAAAATCTGGAGGTACCGCATGGTATATCGCCACCCACAATGGAAATCTGTCATTTCAGCCAGTTTGGCAATCGCGGCTGTAGTCATTCTGTCATCCTGTCAGTCACATGGCGTGAAGACCCATTCATACGGATATGGATTCGATCCGGGCAGCCCGTTATATGCCGGGCATAAAGGGATTACCCTGTATGTTTCCAAGCAGGGGGATAACTCCGATGGCAGCAGTTGGGGCAAGGCATACACGACGATTCAGAAGGCGCTGCTGGCCATACCCAGCGATCAAGGCGGCCACCGGGTGATCCTGCGCCCGGGTACGTATGAAGAGGCGAATCTCTATCCGACGTTCCGGGGTGCGGCCGGGTCGTACAATGAACTGGTGGGCGATATCGATGGCCGATACGGCTCGGGGACCACGGGGCGAGTGATCATCGATTGCGGGGCCACGGCGGAAGTGCTGCGGTACGGGGAAGGCGGGGATTACCATTATAAAATCGTGGAAGGCGATCCTTCTAAAGAATGGGGGCTGAAGTGTGTGGACTGGTAC
>JAKQBU010000633.1 GCA_029573975.1 Planctomycetota bacterium | reverse complement strand
AATCAGACTGACGGTCGATGGTGGGGCTGGCGACGATACCCTCCTCGGCAGTCAGGGGGCTGACGTCTTACTCGGCGGCGACGGCAGCGACTTTCTGTTCGGTGACAACGGCAACGACCTGGCCCTGATGGGCGCCGGTGACGATGTGTTTCAGTGGGATCCCGGCGACGGCAGCGATACGCTCGAAGGCCAGGACGGGGCTGACCTGCTGCTCTTTTTTGGATCCAACGCCAGCGAGAACATCGATATCTTCGCCAATGGCGGGCGAGTGCTGTTCTTCCGTGACGTCGCCAACGTCACCATGGACCTCGACGATGTGGAGAATGTCGATTTCCGTGCCCTGGGCGGTGCTGACAACATCGTTGTCGGGGATCTCTCGGGTACCGACCTGGTGAATATTGGCCTGGATCTGCGCGGGCCCAATGGCAGCGGGGACGGGGCGGCCGACACCGTCACCGTTAACGCAACCCAGGGCTCCGACGTGTTCGGGGCCGCGGGCGATGCCGGAGGGGTAAACGTGTTCGGGCTGCACACCACGGTCAACATCTTCAACCAGGAGCAGGTCAACGACCGGCTGACACTCAATGCCCTGGGCGGCGACGATACCATCGATGCCACCAGCCTGAAAGCCGATGGTATCCAGTTGAGCATGAACGGCGGCCTCGGAGCCGATGTATTTCTGGGCAGCGAAGGCGACGACCTGATCAGCGGTGGTGACGGCGACGATCTGGCCCTGGGCGGCGCCGGCAATGACACGTTCGTCTGGAATCCCGGTGATGACAATGATACGCTCGAAGGCCAGGACGGTTTCGATACGATGCTCTTTAACGGCGCCAACGTAGCCGAGAACATCGACATCTCCGCCAATGGCGGGCGCGTGCGGTTCTTCCGCAATGTCGCCAGCGTGGTGATGGACCTCAACGATGTCGAGGGCATCGCCTTTAACGCCCTGGGCGGCGCCGATACCATCGTGGTGAACGATTTGTCAGGTACCGATATGGTGGAGGTCAACCTGAACCTGGCGGCAGTGGGCGGGACCGGCGATGCGCAAGCGGACAACATTATTGTCAACGGCACCAATGGTGATGACGTGGTGCTGGTGATCGGAGACGCCGGCAGCGCGGCCGTTCTCGGCCTGAGCGCTCAGGTCAATATCACCGGCGCGGAAACGGCCAACGACCGGCTGACCATCAACGCCCTGGCCGGTGATGACGTAGTGGAAGCCTCCGGTCTGGCGGCGGCAGGTATCGCGCTGACCGCCGACGGCGGCCCAGGTGCCGACATCCTCATCGGTGGGGACGGCAACGACATACTGCTGGGCGGCGATGGAGATGATGTACTGCTCGGTGGGCTGGGTATAGATATTCTCGACGGCGGCCCTGGCGACAATATTGTGATTCAGTGAACCAGGGAGTCGGATTTTGATTCGCCTGGCATACAGAGGTACACTATGAAAAATTTACAGTTTGATTTGCGTTTGGTGGCGCCGCGGTGCGGCAGTCTGTACCTGTTGCTCCTAGCGGCATGCCTGATGGGTTGGGCTGTGCCGCAGCAGGCAGCGCATGGGGCAATTTTGGAGGATCTTATCAACGGGGCTTCTCTGGACGTCGGCGATATAACAATTCGCGACTGGGAGCTGGTCTCCCTGGATTTCACCGCCGGCCAGGGGCCGGATCTTTCTCAAATCGAGATCCTCCCTCTCGGAGACAATCCGCTAGCTCCCGGATTCCAGTTCATCGCCCATAACCAATTGGCGACAGCCGGAGCCAACTCCATCGATGTGACCTTGCGGTTCCGTGTGAACCTGTTGTCCGCAAATCTCGCGGTCAACAGCGATGCTCTCGAGTTAACCGGCTTTTCGTTCGGCGGCAGCGCGGGGATTGTGATGATCTCCGACGAGATTGCCGATGGATCCGGCAATGATCT
Source organism: Planctomycetota bacterium (assembly GCA_029573975.1). The sequence continues at coordinate 1,495 of JAKQBU010000633.1, read as the reverse complement.
GGGTTCGGGAGTAGTGCTCGCCAACCAAGAGTTCCTGTTCTTTGTACTGGCGGATACCGCCGGCTTTTCTCCGGAATCCGAAATCGTCGTGGCCAAGAACCTGTTCCTCACCGGCCTGTCCGGCTCGGACATGGTCAGCCTCGAGTCATTCACCCAGCGGTTCTCCGTGGTTCCCGAACCGGCAACCGTAGCACTGCTGGTTTTGGGCGGGCTGGCGATGGTTCGGCGGCGGAAATAATTGCGTCTGTATCGGTAGTATATCCTGCCGATAAAGGGAAGAGGTATTATCGGTATCACTCAGGAGGACTCCGTACCTCTGGCAAATGGTGTGATTCTGGATTCCATTTCTGGTACGTCATTTTTTGCTGCTTCTAGGCAAATCAGAGGCCCTCGTTAGGGAAAATCCCTATTTCTATTTTGAGGAACCCAGACTATAAAAAGAATGAGATACAACGATACAGGAAATAGATTATTCGGTTAGCGGACAGGAACCACAACCGGCAGGAGCAAGGATAGAAACCTTGGAAAATTCAAAATCGATAACCTTGTTAGAAATAAAGGAACAACGTACCTGTCCGGATTGCGGCGGAGCGATGGCGGAGGTAGAGAGAGTGAGTGAAAAGGGATATTTTTACATCTGGTATGGATGCCGGCAGCCGAATTGCCGGGGTCAATGGCTGGAGAAAAAGGCGATGTACCCAAGCTGGGAATGGAGAAACCGATGAGTACCATTGCGTTTGCAGACGAGCTTACCACCAACCGGAACCTGTTGCCAAAGATTTTGGAAAATGAAGCCAAGTTTTATCATTTATTTATGGATTTGGCCCATCATTGGCAACTGCCTGCTTCACGAAAGGTATTTCAGAAAATGGCTGAAGCGGAACTGGGGCCTTATGATGTTTTGACTTTTTATCTATCTGATCCTGTCATATGTGAACGTATGTCCCGTCTGCCGGCGGAACTGGCCTGGCAGATACCACATCTCGAGCTTTCCTATGATACCGACGATCCGGTGGACTGGCTCAACCTGCTGATCTCCCAGATCAAACGCATGTCTTATTTATATAAAAACATATCCATCCTTGGTACGGATCAGGAATTAAAGGAGTTTTATGAACAATTGGTACTAATGAAAGATCGCCAGGTTTCCTGGTTACATATGATTAGAAACCGGCTGCTATCGTGTCCGAGCCTGATGCTAGATCTGGTAACCGTATGATTCCCAATGGTTTGTCCGGCAGCTTCGCTGTGCCTCCCGGCCGGAAGATCAGGTGTACCGGAACAATAACCAAAGCAGCAGAATCAGTTAGAAAGGAAGGTGTCCTATGGTGGCAACAAAAAAGAATAGTTTTTATGAGACTGTAGCATAAATACCGGGATTATTAATGGAATTTGACCATGTTGGTCGATGCATCTTCCAGAGAAATGACAGAGCAAAATGTTTTTCTGGGAGACAGGATCATGGCCAAACCAGGCGAATATGTATCGGACATAA
>JAKQBU010000475.1 GCA_029573975.1 Planctomycetota bacterium | reverse complement strand
CCATTCTGAATGATTCTCACTAATTCATTTTTTTATAGGTGATGACGGCGGATCCCGGAATCTCCGAAATCGCAATATACAGTCCCTTCTCCAACAGCTCCTGCCCGCTGATAGTCTGGCTTTCATTCGTATCGAGATTCTTTACCTTGTAACGCGCCTGGCTCTCCAGCCCTTTCAGCTTCAGCCGCGCCCCTTCATAAATACAGTTCTCACGCCGGAACGCCATAACCGTACCTTCCCCGCTTTCCGGCTGGTCATACTGCCAGGCCATCCATACATCGCGGTCCGTACTGTATGGAGTCAACGGATAATAATCCTCCAGAAAATAAGGAGCAATTTCCCGCCACTGCCCCAGCAGTTTCCGGTGCAGGTCGTACTCGAAATCCCGGATCGTAAGGTCCCAGCAGTTGGTATAGTGCGCCCCCAACTGGCTGCGGAAGTGATACGCCACCCCAGCCGGATCGGAATACACAATCCCCGTGCCCCAGAACGGGATCCAGTTCATCAAACCATACGTCTGACACTGCTGCCCGACCGGCTCGCCCCACGAATCGCTCCGCAGCAGCGGCACCGACCGCCGCAGGCTCTCCACATCGTTACGCCGCCCGCCCGAAGCACAGTTATCGATCAGCATTCCCGGATGGCGTTGTAACAGCCCATCAAAATAGGCCAGAAATCCACTCACATAATGGTTCTCGGTGATTCCCTGCCGATTTTCCGCATCGTTGCCGCGCCAGAAAATCAGCGGCTCAATATTGAAGTCATGCCGGTACAGGTCAATGCCCTGCTCCCTGATTACCCGGTCCACGTTATTCGTCACCCACTTCAGCGCCTCCGGATTGCCCAGATTCAGAACCACCCGGTTTTTCAGCGGCAGCCCCTGATTAATTTCCGCTTCATGCCCGGGCGGCGCCTTCAGCAGCCATTCCGGGCGATTCTCCACAATCCAGTTGCCCGGCCCCGGATAATAATGCTCCGGCTCAAACCACGCAATCAGCTTGATTCCCAGGCTGTGCAGATAATCGCTGAACGGCCGCAGCCCGTTGGGAAATCGCACCGGATCCGGATCGTACAGTGCATTGAACACATTGACATTTTTTGTCAAATCCACCTCAAACCACCCCAGATCCACCCACCAGTATTCCGGCTTCATATCCTCTTCCAGGTACCGCGCCAGCCATTGCCGCTGATTCTCCTCCGATATTCCGAACAAACCATGCGAGTTTCCGGTACATACCGCCATTTGTGGACCCAGCGGCTTGGGAAGATTGTGCTCCATCATCCACTTCCGCCAGACATTCTGCGCCGCCGTCGCATCCCCTTTCCAGAATTGCAGCACGATGAGCGGCGTCCGCACCTCTTCGCCCGGGGCCAGCTTCAAATGGGTCAACTCCTGCCCTGCCTGCACCCGCAATCCCTTGCTGCTATCCCGCGCAAAACTGGCCGCCCACTGTCCCGGCCACCCGATTGCCAGCACCACCCCCTGATTCTGCCACTCCAGCTTGAAATACGGAAACTGCCCGCTGCACGAGCGCCCGCCCACCGGCGCAAACTGCGCCGCCGCCCCCGCCTGCATCACCTGTTGCCGGGGCCCGTAAATATCGCCGTAACCATCCCCGACCGTGCTGTGCAGAATAAACTCGCAGTTTTCCGGCCGCTGCCAGGTCACATCCAAAGCCTGAATATTTTCCAGAATCCCCGTATCTGCCTTCCCGCCGTTACGGAAATACACCGTCCACTCCAGCGTCGGAAAATCCTTATACGCCACCGTCACGCAGCGCACCTCCAGCCCGCTCTGCGTCTCGCGATACATATCGGTATATTCCGTGCGATTCTGGTCCAGCTCTCGTGAGCTATGCTTCTTTTCCCATCCCGCGATAAACTCTGACGAATTCTTGCCGCCATATCCAAACGAAAACGGCAGCCCGCTCGCCTCCGCCCCCGCATGACTCTTCCGCCATTCCTGCGCCAGAGCCAGCTCATCCGCCGTCGGATTCACCGCCGCCGCCCAGTCACCGCCAATCGCCAACACCAGAATCGCCAGCCCGAAAATCAATCCGTTTCTCATCGACTTGCTCCTTCAACAGGGACCAGAATTTTCACGTATCTGCTATGATACATCCAGACACATGTTTTTCCTATAGAAATCGCCGCCATTCTATCCTCCCGCACCGTCGCTTTATGTGACAATCGTCACACAATACCCATAGGATTTGCCGACCTCAGCCGCTTAAATTATGGTTCTTTAAGCCGCCAATGGGTACTCATCAGGCAGGTCATTTCCCCCGGTTTTTCCACCTGATAATAGACCGTCAAAATCGATCCATCCGCCAACTGCACGCTCGATGGATACCCCAGGTCCGGATTAGGAGCCGTATCGGCCAGTATAATTTCATGTTCCAGGTCCCAGCTCCGCCCCTCATCCCGGCTAAGGCAGCCCCGCTGCCCATAAGGTTCCCGGCGATACCCATACACCACCAGCACCCAGCCGTTGCTCAACTGTATCAGGTGGGGGGGATACCCCCAGATGCCGCTGCTGTGTACCGGCGTCCACGTCCTGCCCCCATCTTCGCTTTCCGCCTGCTGCAGGAAGCACTGACTGCGATCCCGCGGTTCATAACGAAACATTGCCAGCAGCTTGCCGCTGGCCAGCTCCACCACATGCGGTTCCTCCAGCCGGATATCCGGCGTTCCGGACACCAATGGAATCGTCGCCATCACCTCCCAGCTCCGTCCATCGTCACTGGACTCCTCCACGGTAATGGTTCTTTGCTCCTGCCATTGGCCTGTCCCGACATACAGCAGTTTCCCGTTGCGCAGTACAATCGGACCATGCGGCGCAGAAGATACGGTACGAATCGGCTCCTGCCAGGTCGCCCCGCCATCCTCGCTGCGCCGAATCCAGTTGCCCAGCCACTGCTTACGAATCTCCGGCGTAATCTTTTCCGCATGTCGCACATAACGCGGAACGGCCCCGACGTAAGCAGCCTCGGTAAACGCCAGCGATGTGAACCAGCTTACCACCAGGGTTCCTGCATGGCTCTGGATTATCCCCGCGTCCCGGTCATCCAGCGGTGTACTGGTAATCGTAACCGGCTCCGACCACGTCTTCCCCAGGTCCTGGCTGCGGATCATCTGCGTCTTGCCCCACGGGCAGACATGGGTGTCGCGATCTCCGGAATAAACCACAATCAATTCCCCCGTTTTCGTCTGGGTGATCGTCGGCCAGCCAACATAACGGTCCGCCTCCACCTTGCCTTTCTCTGCCACCGGATGCCCGTTCCCATCCACCACAACATCGCTGCCCGTGCTCAGATATTTGCCTGGCTCCCGGCAGATTACCTTCGTTTCCAGTATCACCGCCGGATCATCCGCCGTTGCATTCACCGCCGCCCAGTCACCGCCAACCGCCAACACCAGAACCGCCAGCCCGAAAACCATTTCTTTTCCCATCATCATGCTCCTATACATGAATCATCAATCGCACGATACCGTCTCATGGAAATTGCCGAACTGGATGCTGAAATCCACCGGGCTTGCCTGAACTCCGATATCCGCCTTGGCAATGCTGATTTTGAACGTGCATTTCCCCAGGTCAAATATTGCCCCCGCCACCGGACTTGCACTCCCTTTGGGTTTGATATATTTGAACACCATTTTATCTCCCACCCGGTAAAGATCCTCCGCCGCTAATACCACGCTGAAATTACCCCACGTAATCGTCACATCTTCCTCCGCCATATCAACAGACGTATCCGCCAGCGTGATTACCCCCTGGATCGCCAGTTTATCCGTATGAGGTTTCTTCGTCCCGACCACAAAGGCATATTTACTGATCCCCAGCGTATCCGCGTATCCCTGCTGGAATTGTACCGGGATATTTTTCGCTCCATTAATAACATCCAGTTCCCCGCCCGAACCGGACGCCTCCCCGTCATAAACGGTTGCGCCGCCGATATAGTCGCCGATGCTCAATTCCACCCTCACCGGACTTTGAACACCGGTCAGGTCCAGATTCTTCCCCGTTAAACTAAACGTCCCTTTCATCAGGTCCGCCGCAAAAACAATGACCGGCTGCCCCGTAACCGCCGGGGCCTTATAAGAAATCTTGCTTCGCTTGGCATCCACCATCACGAAGGCAGCATCAAGATTCATATTCACCAGCCCGCTTTTCTGTTCCCCGTCTTCGGAAAATATCCCTATGGTAATATCGTTCAGGTCATTCACCGGATCGGCAATGAAGGTTAGGTACTCCGCCCCGATTCCCCCTTTCAGAACCAGCGAGTCACTGTGGCTGGCCCGCGTCTTGCCCGCCTTGACGGTTAGAGAACCGATTGCCAGAACGTCTTTCGTGATTTCCTCAAATTCCACCGTAACGGTTTTGTCTCCGTCCATCGTGACCGTATTGGCTGCCGTGGTTAGATGGTCTTGGTCCGTCCCCTGCCACGCCTTCACCCGGTACCCCGCCTCTGCCGTTGCCGTCAGATTCACAACTGTCCCCGAATAATAACTCCCGCTGGAAGGCAATACCGTCCCGTGCCCCCCGGTTACGGTAGCCGTCAGACTGTATTTCGGATTCTCATTCGCCGCCCGGATGGCAATGATCCCTCCGATCCAGTCGTCTTCACTCGGCGATTGCGGCCGGTCAAGCTCTGGTAGAAGCACCAGCCCCTTATCGAGGTTTATGATTCCTTCTATCCCTTCCACCTTAAACTTGTTTCCGGGGCCGGCCTGATACGTGGTGGCAAACTGCTCATGCTCTCCGTCCGAATGGTACGCATCGACTGTAAAGCTCCCGTCCGCCCCCATCACGCACGTCCCCCGCCCGCAGGTATAAGGCACACCGCCCGGCCCTGTCTCCAGAAACCGCACTTGATAGTTCCCCGCCATGTCGGCACGCGTGATGGTCTGGCTGGTCTTCTTGATAAATAAGTCATAGCCAAGATCCGGATGAACATCGGCAGTAGGTCGAAATACCGCCAGAATGCCGCCGGTCCCCATATAAAAAGGATTCGTTACCCCGGAAAGCTGCCCGATTCCATTTACATAATCAAAATCCCAGGTACCGCTATCCGATTCATTCGAACCTTCCGAAAATTCAAAAGAATAGGAAAGGGTGTTATTGCTGTTGATAATCAGATT
>JAKQBU010000097.1 GCA_029573975.1 Planctomycetota bacterium | reverse complement strand
TGATTCCCGAGGAAACCGTTCAGGCCCTGCTGCGGCTGCGGAAAAACGCGGCTTTGTAGTTTGAAGGAGTCATACCATGAATATGAATCGACGCGGATTTCTGACCAAAACCGGATTCGGCGCAATGGCTGCGGCGGTTAGCGGTTCGGTTTCTTCAACCCCAGCCGCTGCGGCAGAAGCCGGCGCAAAACCGGGCGCCCAGCGGTTGAGTGTCCCCCAACTGCAGCAATGGGAGTCAATGCAATACGGCCTGTTTATCCATTTCGGCATGAGCACCTATCTCGGCCAGGAGCTGCCGGACGGCAAGGCACCAGCCGGCACCTACCATCCGGATAAGCTGGATGTGGACCAGTGGGTGTCTGTTGCCCGGGATGCTGGGGCGAAATACGCGGTTGTATGTGCCAAGCATGTGGCCGGTCATTGCCTCTGGCCCAGTGCCCATACGGATTATACTGTGGCTAATAGCGGCAACAAAACCGATGTGATTGCCGCCTTTGTCAAGGCCTGTGAAAAATACGGGGTAAAACCGGGCTTGTATTATTGCACCTGGGACAATCACCATCTCTTCGGCAGCCAGACCCGTACCTACAGCAAACGCGGTTTCGTGGAAACCTTCCCCCCAACCCAGCAGGAAGATATGCCGCCTTACACCACCAGCCTGTACCAGAATTTCATGACCGCCCAGCTTACCGAACTGCTGACCCAATATGGACCGCTGACGGAGATATGGATCGATATCCCCGGTGAGCTGGGCTGGGGCTATCGTACCTTCTTGTACAACTACCTCGCCCAGCTCCAGCCAGATACGGTTATCATGATGAACAGCGGCACCCCGGACAGTACCCAATATAATGTCGCTTACGCCTGGCCTTCCGATCTGATGGCCGTTGAAAGGGGACTGCCGCCGGAGACTGGCTACCAAAGATGGCGAACTATCCGGGATAAGGAGTATTATTTCCCCGCCGAGGTGTGCGATACCATCGGCAAAGAATGGTTTTGGGTCCCCAACGACCCGCCCCGCTCGGACGAGCAACTGCTGTTTACGTTGCAGGCCTGCCAAAAACGGGGGGTGAACTTGCTGCTGGATGTTCCGCCGGATAAGCACGGTCTGATTCCGGATGCATATATTCAGGCCTTGCTGCGGCTGCGAAAAAATGCTAACCTGTAGCCAAAACCTTTGGCAAGATGGTAAGCATTGGGAGCCGATATGACCATTAAGGAATTTCAGCAGTTAATCAGTCAGAAATATGAAAAACGGGACCGCGAGCGGGGCACGCCGGCCACTTTCTTGTGGTTCATTGAAGAAGTGGGCGAGCTGGCCACCGCCCTGGCCGGAAACGACCAGGAAAACAAGGTGGAAGAGTTCGGCGATGTCTTCGCCTGGCTCTGCACCCTGGCCAATATCAATCAGGTGGATCTGGAGCAGGCTGTGCAGAAATACAACAGCCCGAAACATTTAGGCTATAAATAACCCCCCTGAAAACAGAGTGAATGTTTCACCGGTCCTTTTCAACCGATGAAACATTCACATCTGAAAAAGCTATAGAGTGATATTCCCGCCGGAGGGCGAGAAAAACACCATTTATTTTGTAGCTTCTTCTACTTTTTCAGCAGCTTTGTCAGCAGCTTCTTTGGTGGCATCGGCCGCTTCGTCCACTGCTTCTTTGGCTTTATCCGCCGCATCATTTGCTTTATCCTTGATTTCATCCATGGTTGGGGCTGGTGGTGGCGTTACAGGCTCTTCTTTCTTTTTGCAACCGAACGAAACCATTCCCACCATCAAAAGTACACATACACCTATCAGGGCTTTTTTCATAACTCTTTTCCTTTCAAATAACAAAAAACTCTTCATTTCCATGAAACCCAGATACCCATAAGAATATCCAATTATCAAAAAACGAAAAGAAAAAAAATGCCCAAAGTCCGTTTCCAATCATAAAGCATTGAAAATAATAGACTTACGACCTATTTTCTTTTGATTTTTTCCTTTGCCAAAACCGATTTTTACAGGGAACGTTTCTGGATAGGAAGCTGGACGGTGAATATGGACCCGCCGGTTCTCCGGTTGCGGACGGTGATGGAACCGCCCAGCATCTCCAGCAGGTCTTTGACGATGGCCAGGCCCAGGCCGGCGCCGGTATGTTCCCGCGTGACCGAGGCGTCCAACTGGTGAAATTTTTCAAAAATAATTTCCTGCTGTTCCTCCGGGATTCCCGGACCGGTGTCGGCGATGGAAATTTGCAGCCGCTGCCGCTCTGCCTCCGCCAGGGATATGCCCGATGGCGCTGGGGACATGGCAGGTTCGCCGGCGGCTATTGGCTCCGCCGGATTCCGGCCTTCGGTGAGATCGGCCAGATCCCGCATCCGCTCCAAAGGGAACACGACTTTGGCTTCGATCTCGATTTGGCCGCCTTCGGGAGTAAATTTGATGGCATTGCTGAGCAGATTGAACAGAATTTGCTGGAGTTTGCCCGGGTCGGTTTCGATTAAACCCAGGGCCGGGTCCAGGGTGTGAGTCAAAGTCAGTTTTTTCTGTTCCACCAGAGGACGGGTGAAATTGAGCAGCACTTCCAGGATATCCGGCAGCGAACACCTGGCCCAGTGCACCTCCATTTTACCCGCTTCCATTTTGGCCAGGTCCAGCAAATCATTAATAATTCCCAGCAGCATATGGCCCGAATCCAGGACATTGGCGGCATACCGCACCGTTTTGGGATCACCCCGCTGCTGGGCCTGCTCTTTCATAATTTCCGCAAAACCCAGGATCGCATTCAGAGGGGTGCGCAATTCATGGGAGACATTGGCCAGAAATTCGCTTTTGAGTTTGTTGGACTCGAAGAGCGCGACATTTTTGGCTTCCAGATCGCCCAGCCGCATATCGAGCGCCCGGTTGGTTTCCCGCAGCCGGTCGTGAGCGATTTTCAATCGTTCCAGCATGTGGTGAAACGCCTGGGCCAGCCGTTCATACTCATCGCCGGTTTTAATGTTCTGGGTGATGGAGATGGCTTTTTGCCAGGATTCTTTCGGATCCTGGCC
>JAKQBU010000462.1 GCA_029573975.1 Planctomycetota bacterium | reverse complement strand
CAGTGCCCCCTCGATCTCCGCCCGGCTCCACTGGTAAAATTTCCCCTCCACTCCCTCACTGTCCGCATCCTCCGCCGAATAAAATCCTCCCTCCGGCGCCCTCATATCCCGCAGCACATACGTCAGAATCTCCCGCACCGTTTGCCCGTACCGCTCTTTCCCGGTTGCCTGATACGCCTCCGCGTAGATCATCGCCAATAGCGCCTGATCGTACAGCATCTTCTCAAAATGCGGCACCAGCCACTTGTGATCCGTCGAATACCGATGAAATCCGAACCCGATATGATCATAGATTCCGCCCCGCCGCATCGCCTGCAGCGTATTTTCCACCATCCCCAGGGCCTCCTCCTTCCGATACCGCTTCCAGTACCGCAGCAGAAAACTCAGATTCTGCGGACTGGGAAACTTCGGCGCCCCGCCAAATCCCCCATGCTGCCCGTCGTACCGCTCCGCCAACTGCTGATACACTTGATGCAGCATTTCCTCCCCCAGCGCCGGCCCCCCCACCGTCTGCGCCGCCTTCTGCAGTGCCCGCGTCATCTGATGCGACACCTTGACCACCTGCTGCTGCTGTTTCTCCCACAGTTCCGTAATCTTGGGGATCAGTTCCAGCATCCCGATCCGTCCGAACAGCGTCTCCTTCGGAAAATACGTCCCCGCGAAAAACGGCTCCCGGTCCGGCGTCAGAATCACCGTCAGCGGCCAGCCGCCGCTGCCCGTCATCATCTGGCAGACCTGCATATAGATCCCATCAATGTCCGGCCGCTCCTCCCGGTCCACCTTCACACATACAAACGACTCATTCAGCAGCGCCGCCACCCGCACATCCGCAAACGACTCATGCGCCATCACATGGCACCAGTGGCACGTCGAATACCCGATCGATAAAAAAATTGGCTTATTCTCCTGCTTCGCCCGCGCAAATGCCTCCGCACCCCACGGATACCAATCCACCGGATTGCCCGCGTGTTGCAGAAGATACGGACTCTTCTCCGCGCCCAGCCTGTTGCACCTTTTTTCCATAACCGATTGATTCCGAACGGATAACCTTAACCAGTTCACCTTCCATTGTACCCGTTTGCCCCCTCAGAATCAACCGTTTTTCGTAAAATTTTGCTTGTATTAAATCCGGTATTCTGATATTCTGAGCTTTATGCTCGCGGATAGGCTTCGGGCTGGTGATTTTTGTAAAACAATGAGAGAGAACAATGCATGTTTTCTGCATTTGTTTTATATACCGGTCAGGCTTAGTGAATCATAAAAGGAGAATGAAAATGTATGTGAAAAGTGGGATTATTTTAGTAATTTTTCTGACAGGTTCTGTTCGAGCAGGACATCTCAATATCACCGCCGAAGATATCGGAGATGGACAGCTTCAAATTGGCTACCATGTTACTATGGGAGACAGCGGCCCGGTCGGCCTTTCTTTCAATGTCGAGGTAAGCCATAACGCTTTTTTGAACCTTTCGGATGGCCTGCTCGAAACAGATGCTCATTTTGATATTCTCATTGACACCTTCGACTTAAACCCTCTCGAAGAACCGCTCCTTTTTCCTCCAGATCCACCGGGACCTTCTACCTTGAGTAATTTTACCATAAGTGCTGCAAATCTGGACAACGACAGCCCTCTCGTAGTTCCAAACCTCATCACACTGCAACTGAACAATGGCGGTGCGGGCTACTCGATTATAACCTTAACCGAAGATACTCTTCGTGGTGGTTCACCGGGCTTTACAATGAGTTTCCCGGAACCCCTCCTAGTGGTTCTTCCCGAACCTGTCACGTTGAGCCTGCTTGGAATCGGGGCGTTACTGCTCGTACATCACAAACGAAGGCAACCTGAACACCGGTATTAACCATTTACCATTTCAAAATGGCCCCCGTGTCCGCCGAACTGGCCATATGCGCATATTTACCCAGCGCCCCATGATTGATCCGCGGCTGCGGTGCCTTCCAGGTCTTCCGCCGCTTCGCCAGTTCCGCCTTACTGAGCTTGACCTCGATGCGGTTTCCGGGAATATCAATCTCGATAATATCCCCATTCTTCAGCAGCCCAATCGGCCCGCCCGCCGCCGCCTCCGGGCTGATATGTCCGATGCACGCCCCGCGCGTCCCGCCGCTGAACCGCCCGTCCGTAATCAGCGCCACGCTCTCCCCCAGCCCTGCCCCCATGATATAGCTGGT